>CAZNMV010000118.1:0-8820 GCA_964573835.1 uncultured Aestuariivita sp.
AGCGCGGTTCCGGCATCTGGTCGTAGACCTTGCGCAGCGCGGGCGCCATCTTGTTCGTCAGCGTGCCCGCCACGATCATAAGGTCCGACTGGCGCGGGGATGCCCGCGGCGCGGTGCCGAAGCGTTCGAGATCATAGCGCGGCATCGAAGTATGCATCATCTCGACCGCGCAGCACGCCAGACCGAAGGTCATCCAGTGCAGCGACCCGGTGCGCGCCCAGTTGATGATGTCTTCCGTCGAGGTGAGCAGGAAGCCCTTGTCCTGCAATTCGCGGTTCAGTTCCTGCGTGGCGACCTCGCGGTCGGCACCGGCGGTGTTGGCTCCGGTCATCACTCCCATTCCAGCGCCCCCTTCTTCCATTCATAGGCAAACCCCACCGTCAGGACGCCGAGGAAGACCATCATCGACCAGAAGCCGACCATGCTGATGTCCTGAAAGGCCACGGCCCAGGGGAACAGGAAGGCGATCTCGAGATCGAAGATGATGAACAGGATCGACACCAGGTAGAAGCGCACATCGAACTTCATGCGCGCGTCATCGAAGGCGTTGAACCCGCATTCATAGGCGGAAACCTTCTCGGGGTCCGGGTTGCGGACGGCCAGGACCACGGCGGCGAGGATCAGAACCAGACCCAGCCCGATGGCCACAGCCAGGAACACGAGAATGGGGAGGTACTCCCGCAGCATCTCATCCACGTTGGCGGCTCCTTGTCGTGACGCAACCCCTTTGGGGCCACGCAGCCAGCAAGTGACTTGGCTGATCCCGGGTGTATCGCTGCAGTCGCACAGGGTCAACGGCATCCGCGCCCGCGAAAGGCGGCCTAAACGCCGCAGGAGGCGTTTGTGATCACAAAAATCCGTGCGACGTTGCGGCAAGCCCCCAGGACGCAGAAAGCGCCCGGCGGAACGGATTGTCGCAGGGGGGCGCTTCGCCCTCGTCCCGCGCCTTTCGCGACTTATCTCGCGTGCGAAGCACAGGAGAGCACGATGAAAGATACGCAGTTCGAACAGGGCCTTGACCGCGACGGACACAGCGACACCTACCTGCGTGCCGTCGCCCGGATCGAGGCCGGAAAGCGCGAAGCCGAACGCCGCCGCTATGCGACGATGGCGGTCGCGGCCTCGGTCGGCGCGGGGGCCTATGGAACGGGCACGATGGCGCGCGTCACCACGGCGGCCAAGCTCTTCTGCATCACCTTCGCGTTTGCAGCGCCGAGCGTGCTGATGATCCTCTACGTTCTCTGATCCGGGGACATCCAGGCGGCCTTGCGCCGGTCGAAGAAGGCGCCGATTCCCTCGGCGGCTTCTTCCGTTTCCCACCGCGCCTTGAGCGCGGCAATGGTCATCGCGATCATGCCCTCGTCGATGCGGGGCCCCAGATCGCGCGCCAGCTTCTTGGCCGCCGCCACCGCACCGGGCGCGCAGGAGAGATAGGGCTCGACCTCGGCCTCGACCGCCGTGTCCAGCGTATCGGCGGGCACCGCGCGGGCCAGAAGGCCCAGCTCCACCGCCTCGGCCGGACCGAAAAGCCTGCCGTTCATGAACACGCGCCGCGCGCGCCCCTCGCCCATGCGGGCGATGACGTAAGGCCCGATGGTCGCCGGGATGATGCCCAGCCGCGTCTCGGTCAGGCCCATCTTCAGGTGATCGGCCCCGATGGCGATGTCGCAGACGCTTGCCATGCCGACGCCGCCGCCGAAGGCATTGCCCTGCACCGCCCCGATCAGGGGCTTCGGCAGCGTGTTCAGCTTCTGCAGCATGAAGGCGAGCTTCGCCGCCTCGCGCGCCCGCGTGTCCGGGTCAGCCGCCATCTGCTCCTGCATCCAGGCCAGATCGCCCCCTGCGCAGAAGGATTTGCCCGCCCCCGTCAACACGACGACGCGCACCGCGTCATCGGCGGCCAGCCGGTCGGCCGCATCGGTCAGATCCGCCAGCATCTGCGCGGACAGCGCATTGTGCTTGTCGGGCCGGTTGAGCACGAGGCGCGCCACCCCGCGCGCGTCGGTCGACAGGTCGAGCGTCGCATAGCTCATGCCGCGACGCCCCGCATCGCGCGCGCCATGGCGGCCGCCGCGCGGACAGCGTCAAGGTCGATGCCGGTCTCGTATCCCAGCCGGTGCAGATGTTCGACCACCGCCTCGGTCGCCACGTTGCCCGCGGCCCCGGGCGCATAGGGGCACCCGCCCAAGCCGCCCACGGCGGAATCGAAGACCCGCACGCCAAGGCTGAGCGCGGCATCGATATTGGCAATGGCGCGCCCGGCGGTGTCGTGGAAATGGCCCGCAAGCCGGCCCACCGGTACCGCGTTCTTCACCGCCATCAGCATCTTGGCCACCGTCTCGGGCCGCCCCTGCCCGAGCGTGTCGCCCAGGCTGATCTCGTAGCAGCCGAGCGCGAAGAGCCTGTCGGCGATCTCGGCCACCTTGGCAGGCGGGGTCGGGCCGTCATAGGGGCAGTCGGTCACACAGCTGACATAGCCTCGCACCGGCAGGTCGATATGCCGCGCTGCCTCGAGGATCGGCACGAAACGTTCGATGCTTTCGGCGATGGTGGCGTTGATATTGGCCTTGGAAAAGCCTTCGCTGGCCGACGCAAAGACCGCGATCTCATCGGCACCCGCCGCCAGCGCGTCCTCGTAGCCCCGCATGTTGGGGGTCAGCGCCGCATAGCGCACGCCATCGGCCCGCGTGATCCCGGCCAGAACCTGCGCGCTTCCGGCCATCTGCGGCACCCATTTCGGGCTCACGAAGCTTGCGCATTCGATCCGGCGGAACCCGGCCGCAGACAGCGCATCGACAAGTGCCACCTTCTCGGCCACGGGGATTTCGCGGGTTTCATTCTGCAGCCCGTCGCGCGGGCCCACCTCGAACACATCGACAAAGCCCAACATCACGCTTCCTCTTCTTCCAGACGGATCAGCGCCGCGCCCGCCTCGACCTGTGTGCCGGGGCCGACCAGAACCTCGGCCACGATACCGTCGCGCGCGGCCAGAAGGGAATGCTCCATCTTCATCGCTTCGAGCACCGCAAGACGGTCGCCCTGCGCCACCTGCTGGCCCGGTTCGGCAAAGACCGCCTTCACAAGGCCCGGCATCGGTGCCTCGATCACGTTGCCGCCCGCGCCGCCCGTGCTCACCCGGTCGAGCGGGTCGATGATGTCGAAGGCGATCCCGTGACGCGCGAAGACGAAGACCTGCGCGCCAACCCGCGCGGCGCGGGGCGCGGGCACCCCGTCCAGCCGCCAGGCCCCGCCCGTGCGCCGCACCGCGACAACGTCGTCGCCCAGATGCACATCGATGGCGTCGTGCGACAGGACCGAAAGATCGACCGCCAGCACCTCCTCCCCGAAGGCCAGCGGCACCGCGCGCCGCAGCGGATGCCAGAGGGTGAAGCCCGCATCCGGCCCCGGCGCGTCGAGCCCCGACGCCACGAGGGCCGCCCAGGCGGTCTCGGCCGGGCTTGGTTCGGACAGGGTCACGAGGCGGCCCAGATCACGCTCGATCAGCCCGGTATCCACGTCACCCGCCGCAAAGCCCTCATGCGCCGCGAGCGCGCCCAGAAAGGCAAGGTTGGTGACCGTCCCACCCACTTCGGTTTGCGCCAATGCCCGTTCCAGCCGCTTCAGCGCAACCGCGCGGGTGGGCCCATGCACGATGATCTTGGCGATCATCGGGTCATACCAGGGGCTGATCACGTCGCCCGGGCGCACGCCGCTATCGGCGCGCGCGTCGGCGGGAAAGGCCAGATGCGCCAGCCGCCCGGTCGCGGGAAGGAACCCTTTCGGCACGTCCTCGGCGTAAAGGCGCGCCTCAAAAGCATGGCCGGCGATCGAAAGGTCGTCTTGCGAGACCGGCAGCGCCTCGCCCGCCGCGACGCGGATCTGCCATTCGACAAGGTCCACGCCGGTGATCGCTTCGGTCACCGGATGTTCGACCTGCAGGCGGGTGTTCATCTCCATGAACCAGAACCCGTCGGGGTGCAGGCCGCGGCTGCCGTCCACGATGAACTCGATGGTGCCCGCCCCCTTATAGCCGATGGCCTCGGCCGCGCGCACGGCCGCCTCGCCCATGGCGGCGCGCATCTCGGCCGTCATGCCCGGGGCGGGCGCTTCCTCGATCACCTTCTGGTGGCGGCGCTGGAGCGAACAGTCCCGCTCGAACAGATGCACCGCGCGGGCACCGTCACCGAAGACCTGCACCTCGATGTGCCGGGGCTTGGTCACGTATTTCTCGATCAGCACGGCATCATTGCCGAAGGCGCTGCGCGCCTCGGCCCGCGCAGAGCCAAGCGCGGCCATGAAATCCGCCGCCCGCTCGACCCGCCGCATGCCCTTGCCGCCGCCGCCTGCGACCGCCTTGATCAGCACCGGGTATCCGATCGCCTCCGCCGCGCCCGCCAGATGCTCAGGGTCCTGATTGGCCCCGTGATAGCCGGGCACGACGGGCACGCCCGCCTCCTCCATCAGCCGCTTCGCGGCATCCTTCAGCCCCATGGCCCGGATCGCATCCGCCGAGGGCCCGATGAACGTCAGCCCCGCCGCCGCGACCGCATCCACGAAATCGGGGTTTTCCGAGAGAAACCCGTAACCCGGATGGATCGCCTGCGCGCCCGTCTCCAGCGCCGCCGCGATGATCCGGTCGCCCCGCAGGTAACTCTCGGCCGGTGCCGCGCCGCCGATATGCACCGCCGCATCGGCCATCGCGACATGTTTTGCGCCCGCATCCGCATCAGAATAGACGGCCACCGTCCGCAGCCCCATGGCGCGCGCGGTCTCCATCACCCGGCAGGCGATCTCGCCCCGGTTGGCGATCAGGATCGTGTCGAACATCTTGGCGTCCCCTGCTTCTTCGGGTTCACAAATATCCCGGGGGTTTGGGGGCAGAGCCCCCAATCCGACCGAAAAAACTACATCCGGAACACGCCGAAGCGTGTTTCCCCGATGGGGGCATTCAGCGCCGCCGACAGCGACAGCGCCAGCACATCGCGGCTCTTCCTCGGGTCGATGATCCCGTCATCCCAAAGCCGCGCGCTGGCATAAAGCGGGTGCGACTGCCGCTCGAACATCTCGATCGTGGGGCGCTTGAACTCGGCCTCGTCCTCGGCCGACCATGTGCCCCCCTTGCGCTCGATCCCCTCGCGCCGCACCGTCGCCAGCACGCCTGCCGCCTGTTCGCCGCCCATGACCGAGATCCGCGAATTGGGCCAGGTCCAGAGGAAGCGCGGCTGATAGGCGCGCCCCGACATGCCGTAATTGCCCGCGCCGAACGATCCCCCCACCAGCATGGTGATCTTCGGCACCGCCGTGGTGGCCACCGCCGTGACCATCTTGGCGCCGTGCCGCGCGATGCCTTCGTTCTCGTATTTCCGGCCGACCATGAAGCCGGTGATGTTCTGCAGAAAGACCAGCGGGATCTTCCGCTGGCTGCACAATTCGACGAAATGCGCGCCCTTCTGGGCAGCTTCCGAGAAGAGCACGCCATTATTGGCGATGATGCCGACGGGAATGCCCTTCACATGGGCAAAGCCGCAGACCAGCGTTTCACCGAAGCGCGCCTTGAATTCGTCGAAGCGCGATCCGTCGACGATGCGCGCGATCACCTCGCGGATGTCGTAGGGCGTGCGCAAATCGGCGGGCACGACGCTCAGGATCTCCTCGGGGTCATAGGCGGGCTCCTCCGGCGATTGCAGGTGTAGGCCGGGCTTCAGCCCGGTGCCCAAGGAGGCCACCGCCCGCCGCGCCAGCGCCAGCGCATGGGCATCATCCTCGGCGAGGTAATCCGCCACGCCCGAAAGCCGCGTATGCACATCGCCGCCGCCCAGATCCTCGGCGCTGACCACCTCGCCCGTCGCGGCCTTCACCAAGGGCGGCCCGGCAAGGAAAATCGTTCCCTGCTCCTTCACGATGATCGTGACGTCGGACATGGCCGGGACGTAAGCGCCCCCCGCCGTGCAGGACCCCATGACGACGGCGATCTGGGGGATGCCCTTCGCGGACATGTTGGCCTGATTGTAGAAGATGCGCCCGAAGTGATCGCGGTCGGGGAAGACCTCGTCCTGGTTGGGCAGGTTCGCGCCACCCGAATCGACAAGATAGATGCAGGGCAGATGGTTCTCCGCCGCGATCTCCTGCGCGCGCAGGTGTTTCTTGACCGTCATCGGGTAATAGGTGCCGCCCTTCACGGTGGCGTCGTTGCAGATCACCATGACCTCGCGCCCATGCACCTGGCCGATCCCCGCGATCACGCCCGCGCTGGGCGCGTCGCCGTCATACATGTCATGCGCCGCCGTCGCGCCCACCTCCAGAAACGGCGATCCGGGGTCGAGCAGGTTCGCCACGCGCCTGCGCGGCAGCATCTTTCCGCGGGCCTCATGCCGGTCGCGGGCCGCCTGACCGCCGCCCATGCGCGCGGCCTCGGCCGCCGCAGCGGTCCGGTCGAGTGCGGCCAGATGCGCGGCGCGGTTCGCGCGCGCCTGATCGGCCCCGGCGATATGGGACGAGACGAGTTTCATGCGGGACCCCTTTCTGCCGCGGGCACGGTCAGAATGCCGCACCGCGGAATGGCGTTCGATTGACCGAGATCAGTGCGCGGGCCGGACCTCTGCCCGAGACTTGTCCCGCACATCAGAGGAATGGAGCCATGACACGACACAAGGGACTTCTCGCCATCACATCTGCCCTCGGCCTGATCGCGGCACCTGCGCTGGCGCAGTCGCAGGGCGACTGGACCTTCGGGTTGGGCCTCGGCTGGGTGAACCCGAAATCGGACAACGGCGTGCTGGCCGGTGGCGCCGCCAGCGTGGACGAGAACACCCAGCTCATCATCACCGGCGAATACTTCATCCGCAACGATCTCGGAATCGAGCTTCTGTTGGCCACGCCGTTCGAACATGACGTGACGATCACCGGCATCGGCTATGCGGGCACGGTCAAGCACCTGCCGCCCACCGTATCGCTGAACTATCACTTTCCCACCCGGACGGCGTTCAAGCCTTATGTCGGGCTCGGCGTGAACTACACGAGCTTCTTCGACGAGGTCTCGCCGCTCGGCGTGCTGAGCCTTGACGATTCCTGGGGCATCGCCGTGCAGGCGGGCTTCGACTATCTGGTCAGCGACCGCGACGCGCTGCGCCTGACCGCGCGCTGGATCGACATCGACAGCGACGTGTTCCTGAACGGTGCCCTGATCGGCACCGCCGATATCGACCCGGTGGTCCTGAGCGTCTCTTACGTCCGCCGGTTCTAGGCGGAGCTTCCCGGCGGGGCGCGGCATCATGCGGCGCCCCGTGTTTCCGCCGCGGCGCGCGCTTTCAGATCCTTGCGGATCACTTTGCCGGTCACCGTCATCGGCAGCGCATCCAGGAATGTGATTTCCCTTGGATAGGAATGGCTTGCAAGGCGATCCTTCACCCAGGCCTGCAGGTCTTCGACGGCAGCCTCTGCGCCGTCCTTCAGAACGACATAGGCTTTCACGATCTCGGTGCGCAGGGCATCGGGCTTGCCCACCACGCCCACGGTCGCGACCGAAGGATGGGTCAGCAGGCAATCCTCGATCTCGGCGGGGCCGATGCGATAGCCCGCGGATGTGATCACATCGTCCTCGCGCCCCAGAAAGCGCAGGTAATCGCCGTCCCAGATGCCGCGGTCGCCGGTCAGCAACCAGTCGGCGCGGAACTTTTCCCCGGTCGCCTGCGGATTGTTCCAGTAGCCCAGCATCATCGACGGCGCGCCGCGCCGCACCGCGATGTCGCCTTCGCCTGTCGTCGGGTTGCCTGCATCGTCGATCACCGCCAGATCGAAGCCCGGCACCGCCTTGCCGATGCAGCCGGGCCGCGCGGGGAAATCAGCCGCACAGGAAGACGCCACCATATTGCATTCGGTCTGGCCATAGAATTCGTTGATGTCGAGCCCGAAGGCCCCCCGCCCCCAGGCCAGCATCTCGGCGCCCAGAGGTTCACCCCCCGAAGCCACCGACCGCAGACCGGGAATCGCCTGATCGGCGGCCTTCAGCATGCGCAGCGCAGTCGGCGGGAAGAAGACGTTGCGCACGCCCGCGTCAGCGCAGATGCGCGCGGCACCTTGCGCCGTGAACTTCTCCATCCGCGCGGCGACCACCGGCACGCCCAGCGCCAGCCCGGGCATCAGCACGTCGAACAGCCCGCCGATCCAGGCCCAGTCGGCGGGCGTCCAGATCACGTCGCCGGGCTGGCCCAGATGGTTGTGGCTGATGGCGACACCGGGCAGATGACCTGTCAGCACGCCATGGCCATGAAGCGCACCCTTGGGCCGCCCCGTCGTGCCGGACGTATAGATCAGCACCGCAGGCGTGTCGGGGTCTGCCGGGGCGTAGGGCACAGGCTCGCCCGGGACCGACACGGTGGCCGCCTCCCATGCCTCGGCCAGATCACCCAGTAGGGCCGCGCCTTCGGGGTCGGTGAGCACGATGGCGCAGCCCGCATCGCCCACCCGCGTCTCGAGCGAATCGCGCTTGAACAGCTTGAACAGCGGCACCGAGATCGCGCCGATCTTCCAGATCGCCAGATGCGCGGCGGCGCACCAGGGCGTCTGGCTGAGCAGAACGCCGACCCGGTCACCGGGCCGCACGCGCGCCAGCAGCGCGCGGGCCAGACCGTCGGTCATGGCCGTCAGATCGCCAAATGTCACATCGCGCCGGTCCGGTCCCGTCAGATCGATGATCGCAAGTTTATCCGCAGGATAGTCAAGGCATTGGGCCGCCATATTCATGTACCGCCCTCCCGCACCTGCGTGATGCGGCCCAGCGCATCGATGGTATAGAGCGTGCCCGCACAGCGCACCGCCAGC
>CAZNMV010000119.1:0-8725 GCA_964573835.1 uncultured Aestuariivita sp.
ATCTGCGGCAGGCGGGCGACGCGGCGCGCGCGGGCGGCGATCTGGCGGCGGCGCGGGCAGTGGTCGCCCGGCTGACGCGCCATTACGCGGGGCGCGAGGATGCGCGCTGGGGCCGCGACCGGCTGGCGGAACGGCAGGGAGACGCCTTCGACGCCGACGCCTTGCTTGACCTGGCCGAGGCCGAGCTTCTCGTGCCCCTCGACGCGCAGGCCGCCCGCGAGGTCGAGGCAGCGGCGCGGCAGGTCGCCACCGTCACCGCGCTGGTGCCGCTGGCGCTGGCCGACGTGGCCGCCGCGCTGACCGCGAACCTGCGGATGATCCGAAGGGTGGCCGAGATTTACGGCGGCCGGTCGGGGGTTCTGGGGTCTTGGCGGCTGACGCGGGCGGTGATGGCGCATCTGGTGGCCACCGGCGCGGTCGCTGTGGGCGATGACCTGCTCGAGCCGCTTTTGGGCGGGTCGATCCTTGCGAAACTGTCGCGGCGCTTCGGCGAAGGGCTGGTCAACGGCGCGCTCACTGCGCGGGTGGGCGTCGCGGCGATGGAGGTCTGCCGGCCGCTGCCGTTTTCGCCCCGCCACCGGCCATCGGTGCGCGGGCTGGTGCGCAATGCGCTGGCGGGGCTGGTGCCGGGCCGGTCATCGGGTTGATCCACCGCAAGGCGGCGCGGGGCGCGCGCGGGCAGTCTGGGCAGGTCCCAGCCAGCCGAACTGCGCGCCATGACCGAACACAGCCACGAACCGACCGCCATCCGCGAAAGACTTGACGCGCGCCCGGGTCGCGGCGTGCTGCGCGATCTTGTCTATGGCGGCATAGACGGTTCGGTGACCACCTTCGCCATTGTCGCAGGTGTGGCAGGCGCGGGGCTGTCGCCCCTCGTCATCGTGGCGCTGGGCTTGGCCAACGTGCTGGCCGACGGGTTCTCCATGGCCGCGGGCAATTATTCGGGCACCAAGGCCGAGCGCGACAACGCCGCGCGCCTGCGCGCGGTCGAGGAACGCCACATAGACCATGACCCCGAAGGCGAGCGCCGCGAGGTGCGCGAGATTTTGCGCCGCAAGGGGCTGGAGGGTGACGTTCTCGAACAGGCGACGCAGGCGCTGACCGCCAACCGCGAGGTCTGGATCGACCTGATGATGGATGGCGAATACGGTCTCGCCGGGGTCGAGCCCGCACCGATGCGGGCGGCGCTGGCGACGTTCCTTGCCTTTCTCGCCGCAGGGATGATCCCGCTTCTGCCGTTCCTTCTGGGCGTCGGCGAGACGGCGTTCACCTGGTCGGTCGGCCTGACGCTGTGCGTCTTCTTCGGCATCGGGGCGGCCAAGTCCGTCTGGTCGCTTGCGCCCTGGTGGCGGTCGGGGGCCGAAACGCTGGCCATCGGCGGCACGGCGGCGGCGCTGGCTTATGCGGTGGGCACCCTCTTTCACGCATGACGGACATGCCTTCCCGGCCCCTTGCCCGCACCCACGCCCGCGCCTATAACCCGCGCCATGACATGGGCGATCCTCATTCGAATTAGTTCCCCGGCGCTCTGAGCCTCAGAGACGCCGGGACAAGGTGTCCGCGATGCCGCACCGCCCCTCGCCTTTCCATTCCTTGCGACGATCCGAAGGACGCCCGTGATGTGCGCCGACACGCCCGACTATAAAGACACGCTCAATCTGCCCAGAACCGAGTTTCCCATGCGCGCAGGCCTGCCCCAGCGCGAACCCGCCTGGCTGGCCCGGTGGGAGGAGATCGGCGTCTATGACCGTCTGCGCGAAAAGCCGGGCCGCCCGGTCTTCTGCCTGCATGATGGCCCGCCTTATGCCAACGGGCACCTGCATATCGGGCACGCGCTGAACAAGACGATCAAGGACATGATCGTCCGGTCGCACCAGATGATGGGCTTCGACAGCCGCTACATCCCCGGCTGGGATTGCCACGGCCTGCCCATCGAATGGAAGATCGAGGAGGAATACCGCAAGCAGGGCAAGAACAAGGACGCGGTTCCCATCAACGAATTCCGCGCCGAATGTCGCAAGTTCGCCGAAGGCTGGGTGGAAATCCAGCGCGAGGAGTTCAAGCGTCTCGGCATCACCGGGTCCTGGGACCGGCCTTACCTCACCATGGATTTCCACGCCGAACGCGTGATCGCCGAGGAATTCATGAAGTTCGTGATGAACGGCACGCTTTATCAGGGGTCCAAGCCCGTGATGTGGTCGCCGGTGGAACAGACCGCGCTGGCGGAAGCGGAAGTGGAGTATCACGACAAGGAAAGCTTCACGATCTGGGTGAAGTTCAAGGTGGCCGGTGGGGGCGAGTTTTCGAAAACTCGCCCGGGCAAGGAACAGCGATCCTTGGAAGGATCGCTGGACGGCGCGCATGTGGTGATCTGGACCACGACGCCCTGGACCATGCCGTCCAACAAGGCCGTGGTCTACGGGAAGGACGTGGCCTACGGTCTCTACGAGGTCACGGGCACGCCTGCGGAAAGCTGGGCGAAGCTGGGCGACCGCTTCGTGCTTGCCGACAAGATGGCGGCGGAAGTGATGCGCTGCGCACGGCTTGACGAGACGATGTATGCCCGTGTCCGCGCGGTTGATGTGGCCGAGTTCGAGGGCCTGTCGCTGATCCACCCGCTCGCAGGGCAGGAGGGGTCGGGCGGCGAATGGGACGACCCGCGCGACTTCCGCGAGGCCCAATTCGTCAGCGACGAGGAAGGCACCGGGTTCGTCCATTGCGCGCCCAGCCACGGGATGGAGGAATACGAGCTCTACCGCGATCTGGGCATGCTGCAACAGGTCCTGACCTACAACGTCACCGATGACGGCAAGTTCCGCGATGACCTGCCCTTCTTCGGCGGCCAGTACATCCTGTCGCGCAAGGGCGGCGAGGGCACGGCCAACACGGCCGTGATCGACAAGCTGGCCGAGGTGGGCGGCCTGCTGGCGCGCGGCAAGATCAAGCATTCCTACCCGCATTCCTGGCGCTCGAAAGCGCCGGTCATCTATCGCAACACGCCGCAATGGTTCGCGGCCATCGACAAGCCCATGTCGATCGGCGACGACACATTCACCATCCGCGCGCGTGCCTTGCGCGAGATCGACCGCGTGAAGTGGACCCCGCAATCGGGCCGGAACCGTCTCTATTCGATGATGGAGGCGCGGCCCGACTGGGTCCTGTCACGCCAGCGCGCCTGGGGCGTGCCGCTGACCTGCTTCACGAAGAAGGGCGCGCTGCCGACCGACCCGGATTTCCTGCTGCGCAACGAAGCGGTCAACGACCGCATCGCGCAGGCCTTCGAGGTCGAAGGTGCGGATTGCTGGTACGAGGATGGCGCGAAGCACCGCTTCCTTTCGGGCCTCGTGAACCCCGACGACTACGATCAGGTCATGGATATCCTCGACGTGTGGTTCGACAGCGGCTCGACCCATGCCTTCACGCTCCGCGACCGGCCCGACGGGACCGATGACGGCATCGCGGATGTCTACATGGAAGGCACCGACCAGCATCGCGGATGGTTCCATTCCTCGCTCCTGCAATCGGTCGGCACGCAGGGACGCGCGCCTTACCGGAATGTGGTGACGCATGGGTTCACGCTGGACGAGAAGGGCATGAAGATGTCCAAATCGCTCGGCAACATCATCGCGCCGCAGGCGGTGATCGACCAGTATGGCGCGGATATCCTGCGGCTCTGGGTGGCGCAGACCGATTACACGACCGACCAGCGGATCGGACCGGAAATCCTCAAAGGGACCGCCGACAGCTATCGCCGGCTGCGCAACACGATGCGCTTCATGCTGGGCTCGCTCGCCGATTTCACGGAAACCGACCGTGTCGCCCCGGCGGACATGCCCGAGCTTGAACGCTGGGTCCTGCACCGGCTGGCCGAACTCGACCACGTCGTGCGCAAGGGCTATGCCGCCTTCGATTTCCAGGGGGTGTTCCAGGCGCTTTTCACCTTCGCCACCACCGACCTGTCGGCCTTCTATTTCGACGTGCGCAAGGATGTCCTTTATTGCGACGGCGACACGCCCCGCCGGCGTGCCGCGCGCACGGTGCTCGACCTGCTGTTCCACCGGCTGACGACCTGGTTGGCACCCATCCTCGTCTTCACGATGGAAGAGGTCTGGCTCGAACGCTTTCCCGGCGCGGACAGTTCGGTCCACCTGCAGGACTTCCCCGCCACGGGCGGCGACTGGCTGGATGAACCGCTGGCGGCGAAATGGGCAGGCATCCGGCGGGCGCGGCGCGTGGTGACGGCGGCGCTGGAAATCCAGCGGCAGGACAAGGTGATCGGCGCCTCGCTCGAGGCCGCGCCCGTCGTCCATGTGCGCGACGCGGATGTGCTGAAGGCTCTGAAATCGGTCGATTTTGAGGATGTCTGCATCACCTCGGCCGTCATGCTGACCGGCGATCCGGTCCCGGCGGAAGCCTTCCGGCTCCCCGAGATCGAAGGGATCGGCGTCGTCTTCGAGAAGGCGGAAGGCCAGAAATGCCAGCGCTGCTGGAAGATCCTGCCCGATGTGGGCCAGCATGCCCATGAGGGTGTCTGCGGCCGCTGCGACGCGGCGCTGGGCTGACGGGGGGCGGGGGACGCCCCCCGCCCGTCTGATCTGTGTCAAGGCGAGGTTTCGCGGGGCGGTGCAGGATCATCCTGACACCACCGCGCGAGGATGACGAAGACCATGGCACAGACCGACCGCACGGCGCTCAAGACAGCGCTGCAGGCCCGCATGCTGGAACTCGAAGCCGCCGAACTGGCCAGTGCACAGGCGCATTACGCGCGCTTTCTGGCGGAAGCGAAGCTGGGCGACCGCGAACAGCACGACAATTCCGACATTGCCGAAGCCCGCGAGAATGCCGACCTGGCCGCCGCCTTCGATCATCCGGTCAAGGATCACCACGCCAAGATCGACGTGCTGGAAAACCTCGACTTCGCGGCGCGCGACACGATCGGGCCGGGTGCTGTTGTGCGGCTGGGCAAGCGGCGCTTCGTGGTCTCGGTCGCGACCGCCGAGTTTGACTTCGGCGGCGCGACCTACATGGGCATCTCGCAGCAAAGCCCGATCTACACGGCGATGGAAGGGTTGCAGGCTGGCGAGGCGTTCGACTTCAACGGCCGCAGCGTGACGGTGGACGAGGTGTTCTGACCCGGCACCAAGCGTGTCAGCCGCGCTGGGGGATCATCTGCTGGGCCACGCCTGCCAGAATCAGGTACAGACTGGTCACCACCAGACCCCAATGCGCCCAGCTTTCGGGGTGAAACCCGACCCAGGCGGCCCAACCCGCGAAAAACGTCCAGGCCAGCGCCATGGGGAGCGTCACTGTGCGCCAGCGTTCCGTGCGTACGGGGTGCACGAACTTCAGCGGCGTGAACATCGCGATGGCCAGAACGGTGACAAGACCGAGGCAGACCCACCAGGGCGGGCTCAGCGCGAAGAGGACAATCACCACCATGTTCCAGCAACCCGGAAAGCCCGAAAACGAATTGTCTTTCGTCTTCATGCGGGTGTCGGCGAAGTAGAGCGCGCTGGCGAAGGTGATCAGGATGATCATCACCCAGCCCGACCAGCCATCCATCAGCCCCGACTTGAACAGCGCGAAGGCCGGGATGAAGACATAGGTCAGATAGTCGATGATCAGATCCAGCAGCACGCCGTCGAATTCGGCCGCGTGTTCCTTGACGTGATAGCGGCGGGCCAGCGGGCCGTCGATGCCGTCGACGAAGAAGGCCACCACCAGCCAGAGGAACATCAGATCCCACCTGGCTTCGATCGCGGCCAGCATCGCCAGCATTGCGAACACCGCCCCAGAGGCGGTCAAGAGGTGCACGGCAAGGGCTTTGGTGCGCGCTGTCATGAAACCGTCATGACGCAAAGCCGCGACAGGTGCAATCGGGTCAAGCCGTCAGGACCGGCGCGCGCCGGGATGGGTGCGGTCATAGACCTCCATCAGACGCGCGGCATCGACCGCGGTATAGGCCTGGGTCGTGGACAGCGAGGCATGGCCCAGCAGGTCCTGGATCGCGCGCAGATCGCCGCCGGCCTGCAGCAGATGCGTCGCAAAGCTGTGGCGCATGGCATGCGGCGTGGCCGTCGCCGGCAGGCCAAGCGTCTGGCGCGCCCGCTCCATCGCCTTCTGGACCAGACGCGGGCTCAGCGCGCCACCCCGAAGCCCCAGGAAAAGTGGTCCGGTCCCGGTCAGGGGATGGGGGCAGAGCCTGCGGTAGTCCTCGACCGCGGCCTGGGCGGCGGGCAGCACGGGAACCAGCCGTTCCTTGCCGCCCTTGCCGGTGATCCGCAGGCTGCCCCGCAAGGGCAGATCAGAGGCACGCAGCGACAGCGCCTCGGATATGCGCAGGCCGCAGCCCCAGAGCAGCGTGAGAACCGCCGCATCGCGGGCTGCGATCCAAGGCAGATCGTGATCGCTGCCCACAAGGTCGAGCATGGCCTGCGCCGCGTCCTGGTCCAGCGGGCGGGGCAGGTTGCGGTGAAACCGCGGCGGACGCGCGGCCAGAACGGCGGAAGGTTCGAACCCCTCGCGCAGGCCCAGCCAGCGGAAGAACGACTTGACCGCCGACAGCTTGCGCGCGAGCGACCGTGACGCCACCCCCCCGCGCCGCATCTCGGCCATCCAGGCGCGCATGTCGGACACGGTTACCTCGTGCAGGGTGGCGAGACCCGCGGCACCGTCCTTGTGCGCGGCCAGAAACCGCAGGAACCCGGCGACATCCGCGGCATAGGCTGTCACCGTGGCCGGGGCCGCGCCGCGCAGCGCGCGCGTGTGGGTCAGCCAGTCTTCGAGCGCATCCGCCTGGGCCGGTGAGATCAGGCTCACGACAGCCAGCGGCGCATGGCGCGTTCGAAGACGCCTGCGAAGAACATCAGAAGATCGGTGCCCTGCTGCGGCGAGAACTGGTGCGGGTCCTCGGCACCCATGACCAGCAGGCCGGGCAGGCGGCCCTTGCCGAAGTCGAGTTTCAGGCAGGCCTCGGACCGGATCCAGTCGGCCGAACGGCCATAGACGGATTCGGACGCGCCCTGAACCTGACGCAGCGTGACCTGCCGCACCTGCCCGCCGCGACCATGGGTCAGATAGTCGTCGACGAACCCCTCATCGGTGATGCGCAACACATCGCCCAAACGCTGGACCACGCCGTCGGCATCGCCGTCGGCCGATTCCAGCACCAGCACCACCGCATCGACCCGCAGGATTTCCGCGACCGAGCCGCCGAGATCGCGCAGGAAGACCTCGAAATCCACCGGTTCCAGCATCCGCAGGATGGCGCGGTGGATCTGGTTGGTGCCCGCAAGATTTTCGTAGGCCGCCGCGATGACGCTGCGATGGGTGTCTTCGAGCCGGTCCAGACGCGACTCGAGCCGTTCCATCGCGATGCCGCGCAGGTCGACGATGTTGCCGCCCATCGACTTTTCATTGGCCGCGATCAGCGCGCGCATGACGTCCTTGTCGTCAAGCACCGTTTCGGGCATGGCGATGATCGCGTCGCGCAGCTGCGCTTCCAGTTTCGGGCTACTGCTCATTTCAGCCTCGTGTTTCTTGGGCGCCCTTATAGCATGGCTTTCGCGGAATGCGTCCGAAAAAATCGGCCCGCGTGCAGGCTTTTGCCAAGGATTTGACCGGATCAGAGGATCTTGATCCCCGCCTTCGCCGCATCCTTGAGGAAGGTGTCGAGCCCCTTGTCGGTGAGCGGATGCCCCGCCATCGCCTTGATCACCGACGGCGGCGCGGTCATCACGTCGGCACCGATCCGCGCGCTTTCCAGCACGTGGTTGACCGTGCGGATCGACGCGGCAAGGATCTGCGTCTCGAACCCGTAATTGTCATAGATGGTGCGGATGTCGGCGATCAGGTCCATCCCGTCGATGTTGATGTCGTCAAGACGCCCGATGAAGGGCGAAATGAACGTCGCGCCCGCCTTGGCGGCCAGCAGTGCCTGATTGGCCGAGAAGCAGAGCGTGACATTGACCATGTGCCCTTCGCCCGTCAGCACCTTGCAGGCCTTCAGCCCGTCCCATGTCAGCGGCACCTTCACCGCGATGTTGGGCGCGATCGCGGCGAGTTTCCGCCCCTCGGCGATCATGACATCGGCGTCGGTCGCGATCACTTCGGCGCTGACGGGTCCGGAGACGAGATCACAGATCTCCTTCGTGACCTCGAGGATGTCCCGTCCCGACTTCAGGATGAGAGAGGGGTTGGTCGTCACGCCGTCGACCATCCCGAGGTCGTTCAGCTCCCGGATCGCGTCGATGTCGGCGGTGTCTACGAAGAATTTCATGGGTGGGGTCCGTTCTGTGATGGCTTGGCCTTGGGCTGCCTTGGCTATACCCCGGACGGCAGAGGGCCGAAAGGCCCGGTGATGCGAAGGCGGGCGCGATGACGCAGCAGGCGGAATTCCGCGAAGGCGATCTGGTGGGCGTGCTGACGACGCAGCCGCTGGACCGGCTGCTCGATTACCGCGCGCCGGAAGGTGGCTGCGTGGTTGGTGCCTTCGTCGAGGTTCCGCTCGGGCCCCGCAAGGTGCTGGGCGTGGTCTGGGGGCCGGGCACGGGCGGGTATGATCGCGCGAAGGTGCGGCAGGTCATCCGGGTGCTCGACACGGCCCCCATGCAGGACGAGATGCGCAGCTTCCTCGCCCGGGCGGCGGATTACACGCTGACGCCGCTGACCGCGATGCTGCGGCTGGCCACGCGGGCGCCGGGGCTGGGCGATCCGCCGTCGATGC
>CAZNMV010000120.1:0-4695 GCA_964573835.1 uncultured Aestuariivita sp.
CCGCGACCGGGCGGCGCATCTGCTCACCCGGCTGAACCTGCCGGAACGGCTCTGGCGGTTGTCGCCCACGACGTTCTCGGGGGGCGAACAGCAGCGGGTGAACATCGCGCGGGGCTTTGCGCATGAATATCCCGTGCTTCTTCTCGACGAACCGACGGCGAGCCTTGATCCTGTGAACCGCGCTGTCGTGCTCGATCTCATCTCGGGGGCGCGTCACCGGGGTGCGGCCATCGTGGGGATCTTCCACGATGCCGACGCGCGCGCGCGGGTCTGCACGCGCGAGGTGGACCTGACCGCCTTCGTCCCCGGACGTGCGGCATGACGCAAGGCCGGCTGATCGCGGTCGTCGGGCCATCGGGTGTCGGCAAGGACAGCGTCATGCAGGCGCTGGCGGATACCGTGCCCGGGCCGGCGCTGGTGCGGCGCACGATCACGCGGCCTGCCCAGGCGGGCGGCGAGATGCACGAGGAAGCGACAGAAGACGCCTTTCTGCGGCTTGCCGCGCAGGGCGCCTTCGCCCTGTCCTGGGCTGCGCATGGTCATCGCTACGGCATCCGCCGGTCAGCGCTGCGTCCGCTGGACGAAGGACGCGACTGCCTTGTGAACCTGTCGCGCGCCGTGCTGGCGGAAGCGGCCGCGCTGTCGCCGTCCCTCACGATCCTGTCCCTGACCGCCTCGCCCGAAACGCTGGCCGCCCGGCTGGCCGCACGCGGTCGCGAACGGCCCGACGCGATCCGCGACCGCCTCGTGCGCCGGGGCGGCGACTGGCCCGAAGGTGTGCACGTCGTGACCCTGTCCAATGACGGCGATCTGACCGCGACCGTGGCCGAGGCGCGGCGCGCGCTGGGTCTGTCATGCGGATGTCACGAAACCGCGTCAATCAGCGCCTCTGCCCGGGCGACCGGCCCCGGCGCAGCCCAACCCGAGTGAGCGACATGAACACCCCCCTTCCCGGCCCGCTTCTGGCCGACCGGACCCCGGACAGCGGCGTGTCACTGTGTCTGGCCAATGCGCGCCTCGTCCTCGACGACCGGGTGGTGACCGGACGGGTCGAGATCGCGGGCGGCAGGATCGGGCGGATCACCGAAGGCCCCGACGTGCCCCGCGGGGCCGAAGACTGCGGCGGCGACTTCCTGCTGCCGGGGCTGGTCGAACTGCACACAGACAACCTCGAACGCCATATCGAACCGCGCCCTCAGGTCGACTGGCCGCACCGCGCCGCGATCCTTGCCCATGACGCCGAACTCGCCGCGACCGGGATCACCACGGTCTTCGACGCGCTGCGCGTGGGGTCGATCCTGTCCGGCAAGAGCAGGTATCACAAATACGCCCGCAGCCTTGCGACCGAAATCCTCGGATTGCGCGACGAAGGCGCGCTGCGGATCAGCCATTACCTGCACCTGCGCGCCGAGATCTGTTCCGAGACGCTGCTTGAGGAATTCGCCGAGTTCACGCCCGCCGACCGGGTCGGGCTGGTCAGCCTGATGGACCACACCCCCGGCCAGCGCCAGTTCCGCGACATCGGCCAGCTGCGCGCCTATCTCATCGGCAAGAAGGGCATGACCGAGGCCGATTTCATCGAACATATCGCCCAGCTGACCGAACTTCAGGCGCTGGTCGGCGCGTCGCACGAGACAGGCGCGGTCGCAGAGGCCCGCCGCCTTGGCGCGACGCTGGCCAGCCATGACGACACGACCGCAGATCAGGTCGCCGTGTCGGTCGGCCATGGCGTGGCGCTGGCCGAGTTTCCCACTACGGTCGAAGCCGCGCAGGCCTGCCGCGACGCGGGCATCGCCGTTATGATGGGCGCGCCCAACATCATCCGCGGGGGGTCGCATTCTGCCAATGTCTCGGCCATCGATCTGGCGCGGCGCGACCTGCTCGACATCGTGTCGTCGGATTATGTGCCTGCCGCGCTCTTGCAGGCCGCCTTCCGGCTGGCCGAGGTCTGGGACGACCTGCCGCGCGCCGTCGCCAGCGTGACGCGCGCCCCTGCAGAATCGGTCGGGCTGACGGATCGCGGGCGCATCGCGCCGGGGCTGCGCGCCGATCTGGTGCGCGTACGTCTGCATGGCGGCTGCCCCGCGCCGCATGGCGTCTGGTCGGAAGGCCGCCGGATCGCCTGACCGGCGTCAGCTCTCATAGCGCGTGCCGCCGCGCCGGTGCGCGTCGAGCGGCAGGTTCATGTGGACAGGCTGGTGCGCCCGCTGCCCGCAGGCCTGACGCGGGCAGACATGGCAGTTGATCCCGATCGGGCTGAACAGCGTCGGGTCATCCAGGTTGAAGCTGCGCGCATAGACGATGCGATCGACATGCGCGACCTCGCAGCCGATGGTGACCACCAGCCGCCGCGTGCGGAAGCGCCGCCCGATCATCGGGCGGTCCGAGCTGCGCGAGATGGTGAAGAACCGCCCACCATCGGGCAGTTCCACGAATTGCGGCACGAGGATGCCCGGCGCGTTATGGGCGGCGTGAATATCCCAGACCGGGCAGGCGCCGCCTTCCTCGGCCAGGGTGAAGGGGGTCGCGTTGAACCGCTTGGTGACGTTGCCCGCCCGGTCCACCCGCAGGAAGAAGAAGGGCACGCCCCGCGCGCCGTCGCGCTGCAGCGTGGTCAGCCGGTGGCAGACCTGTTCGAAGCTGACGCCGAAGGCAGCCGCGATGCGGTCGATGTCGTACTGCGCGGTCTGGGCCAGCTGCAGCACATCGTCATAGGGCATGAGCATCGCCGCCGCGAAATAGTTCGCCAGTTCCACCCGCAGCCGGGCGCGGCCCGCTTCCGTCGCGATCCCGCTGCGCTCGACCAGCGCGTCAAGCTCGTCGCGCGCCTCCAGCAGGGCCAGCACATGCGCGAGCTGGAAGACGCGGTTGGGATGATCCAGCGCCTCGGACAGGGTGACGCTGCGCGCCTCGGCATCGAAGAGCCGCAGTGCATCGGGCATGTCGGTGGCGCGCACCACGCGCGCCTCGACCCCGTGTTCGGCCCGCAATTGGCGTTTGAGAAGGGTATAGATGTCATCGGCGCTGCCGCCGATGCTGTTGCGCAGCGCCTCGGCCGCGCGTTCCAGCCCGTCGAAGTGATTCGCGTGTTCGCGGAAGAAGTCGTGAATCGCCGTCTCGGGCGTGACCGGCAGAAACGGCGCGTCGGGCCCCGAGACCCGCTTGATCCGGTCGACCAGCGCGCGGTGGCTCGAGTAGAGCTGAAGGAATCGCTCCACCAGCCCCGGCGCATGATCGAGCGCGCCGCGCAGTTCGGCCAGATCGGGTGGATCACCCGAAAAGACCGGGTCGCGCATCGCCGCCCGGATATCGGCCAGCACGCTGACATCGGCTTCCTGCACGAGCGCGCGCATGTCGACGCCGTAATGTTCTGTCAGTGCCAGCAGCACGGGCACCGACAACGATCTCTGGTTGTTTTCCAACAGGTTGACATAGGCCGGGCTGATACCCAGCCGGCGCGCCATTTCCGCCTGGGTATGCCCAGCGCGGCGGCGCAGATGGCGCAGTTGGGGTCCGACCAGTGTCTTTGTCATGTTTACATCATTACAAAAAACAAGATTGTGTGCGCAAGTATTAACATAGAAACCCGATTGAAGATGAAATAAAATTTCGTCCTCCTATGTTCCGGCCATGACTTGCCGGTTTACCTGCGCCGTAATGCCGCAGATGTGCAGGTCCTTTGCCCTAGGGAGGAGCTTACATGGCATACACGTTCACACGCCGCGTCGTCCTGGCGATGGCCGCATCCGCCGCGATGGTTACGGGCGGTGTCACCACCGCACTGGCCGAAGGCTGGAAACCGCAAAAGCCCGTCGAGATGGTCATCATGGCCGGTCAGGGCGGCGGCGCGGATCGTCTGGCGCGCCTGTTCCAGTCGATCATCCAGAAAGAGGGCCTGTCCAACATGCCCATGCTGCCCGTGAACAAGGGCGGCGGATCGGGCGCCGAGGCGCTGCGCTATCTGCAGGACAAGTCGGGCGACGCGCATGTCATCATGGCGACGCTGAACAGCTATTACACCACGCCGCTGCGCACCGATATCGGCGTCGACATCGCCCAGTTCACGCCGATCGCGCGCATGGCCGAAGACACGTTCCTGCTGTGGGTGAATGCCGACAGCGGGATCACCACGCTCGATGAATACGTGGCGGCGGTGAAGGCCGAAGGGACGGGCTGGAAGATGGGCGGCACCGGCACCGGGCAGGAAGACAGCCTGGTCACCGCCATGATCGAAGGCGCCTTCGACATCAAGATGACCTACGTGCCATTCCAGGGCGGCGGCGAAGTGGCCAAGAACCTCATCGGCAACCACGTGAATTCGACCGTGAACAACCCGTCCGAGGCGCTGGGCTTCTACAAGGCCGGCAAGGCGGTTCCGCTGGTCGCCTTCACGCCCGAACGTCTGGCGGCCTTCCCTGATGTGCCGACCGCACGCGAACTGGGCCATGACATCGTCTATGCGATGCAGCGCAGCTTCGTGGCGCCTCCGGGCATGCCGCAGGAAGCCGTCGATTACTACACCGCGATGTTCGAGAAGGTGAGCCAGACCGAGGAATGGAAGACCTATGTCGCGGAATCGGCGCTGATGCCCGCCTTCCTGACCGGCGCGGATCTTCAGGCCTATTTCCTGACCGAACGCGACAAGCACGCGCGGATCCTCGAGACCATCGAAACCGGAAGCTGATCCTGACGCCC
>CAZNMV010000120.1:4795-8681 GCA_964573835.1 uncultured Aestuariivita sp.
GATCCTGACGCCCATCGCGACATTCCTTTTCTTCGAGGCGGTGCTGAAGATCCTCCTGCCCAAGGGGATCACCGAACCGCTGTTCCTGCCGCTTTACGCGATCTTCTTCTGAAAGACCCGCCATGGATGTTCTTGCCCTTCTCGCCGACGGTTTCGCCACGTCGCTGTCGCCCCTGAACCTGATGATCGTGGTGATCGGGGTGACGGCGGGCCTGTTCATCGGGGCCATGCCGGGCCTCGGTTCGGTCAACGGCGTGGCCATCGTGCTGCCGCTGACCTTCATCGTGCCGCCGTCTTCCGCCATCATCCTGCTGGCCGCCATTTATTACGGCGCGATGTATGGCGGCGCGATCTCGTCCATCCTGCTCGGCATCCCCGGGGCCTCGACTGCGGTGGCGACCACCTTCGACGGGCGGCCCATGGCTCAGCAGGGCAAGGCGGGGCTGGCGCTGATCGCGGCTGCGGTCGCGTCCTTCGTGGGGGGCACGATCTCGGTCGTTCTCTTCACGCTCTTCGCCGCACCGCTCGCCGATGTCGCGCTGGCCTTCGGCCCGGCCGAGGAATTCGCGCTGGTGCTTCTGGCCTTCACGACCTTCGTGGGTCTGGGCGGTGACGACAAGCTCAAGACCGTCGTGATGATCTGCCTCGGGCTGGTGCTGTCGACCGTGGGGCTTGATCTCATCTCGGGCCAGCCGCGGCTGATCTTCGGCGACATTCCGGGCTTCTATGCCGGTATTTCGTTTCTTGTGCTCGCCATCGGCGTCTATGGCGTGGGCGAGGTGCTCTACACGATCGAGACCTCGAAGACCGCGCCGCAGGTCACGCCCGCGCGCATCACCTGGCGCGAACTGGGCAATGGCCTGCGCGAGATGAACCGCCTGTGGAAGACGATGAGCCTGGGGTCCTTCCTTGGCTTCTTCGTGGGCATGCTGCCCGCGGCGGGTGCGACGCCTGCCTCGCTCATGGCTTACGGGATCGCGCGGCAGACCTCGAAGAACCCCAAAAGCTTCGGCAAGGGCAACATCGAAGGCGTCGTCGCCCCCGAGACCGCGAACAACGCAGCCTCGACCGGGTCGCTCCTGCCGATGCTGACGCTGGGCATTCCGGGTTCGCCCACCACCGCGCTGCTGCTGGGTGGCATGGTGATGTGGGGTCTGGTTCCGGGGCCGATGCTGTTCATCGAGGAACCCGATTTCGTCTGGGGGCTGATTTCGTCGCTCTATACCGCCAACTTCGCGGCGGTCGCGATCAACATCGCGCTCATCCCGATCTTCGTCTGGGCACTGCGGATGCCGTTCACGGTGCTCTGCGCGATCGTGCTGGTGCTGTGCATCGTCGGCGGCTTTGCGCCCAGCCAGAAGATGCACGATGTCTGGCTGATCGCGGGCTTCGGCGTCGCGGGCTATCTTCTGCGCAAGGCGGATTACCCGCTGGCACCGCTGGTGCTGGCGCTGGTGCTTGGCCCCTTGATGGAGAAAAGCTTCCGTCAGACCCTGATCGCGGAACAGGGCAACGTGCTGGCCTTCATCGAACGCCCGCTTTCGGGCAGCTTCATCGCCATCGCCTTGCTTTTCTTCGCGCTGCCGATGATTAAATCCCTGCGCAGGACAGGGCGCAGGGGTGTCGCCCCGGCGGAATGACGCCGCCCCCGACCGCAAGACCCAAGGACAAGGAAAGACCGACATGGCCAAGACGATGACCGCCCTTCTGGCATCGCATCCCGACACCGCGCCCGCCATCGGCGCGCCGGGGCGCGACTGGCTGACCTATGGAGGCCTGCGCGCCCATGCCGGCGACGTGCGCGCGGCGCTGCGCGCCCATGGCGTCGGCCCGCGCGACCGGGTGGCGATCGTGTTGCCCAACGGCCCCGAAATGGCGACCGCCTTCGTCACCATCGCGCAGGCCGCGGTCACCGCGCCCCTGAACCCGTCCTACCGCGAGGACGAATTCGCCTTCTACCTCGACGACCTTGGTGCACGCGCCATTGTCCTGGCCGCGGGCGAGGACGGGCCGGCCTTCGCCGCCGCGACCCGTCTGGGCCTGACCATCCTGCGCGTGGTGACGGATGCAGGGATGGAAGCGGGCCGCTTCCGGCTGACCGGCGACGCGGGCGTAACGCCCGCCGCCGAAGACGGCACGCCCGGCGAAGACGATGTCGCGCTGATCCTTCATACCTCGGGCACCACGTCGCGCCCGAAAATCGTGCCGCTGCTGCAGTCGAACGTCGCCGCATCGGCGCACAACATCGCGGTGTCGCTGAACCTGACCTCCGCCGACCGCTGCCTGAACGTCATGCCCTTGTTCCATATCCACGGGCTGATCGCGGCGGTTTCGGCCTCGCTTCAGGCGGGCGGGTCGATCTGGTGCGCGCCGGGCTTCGACGCGATGAAGTTCTTCGGCTGGATGCGCGACGCGCGCCCCACCTGGTACACCGCCGTGCCGACGATGCATCAGGCGATCCTGACGCGCGCGGCCCGCAACGCCGACACCATCGCCGAAGTCCCGCTGCGCTTCCTGCGGTCGTCCTCGGCTTCGCTGCCGGGGCAGGTGATGGAGCAGCTGCGCGAAACCTTCGGCGCCCCGGTGATCGAGGCCTATGGCATGACCGAGGCGACGCACCAGATGTGCTGCAACCCCTTCGACCGGCAGAAGCCCGGCGCGGTGGGCGTGGCGGCGGGCCCCGAAGTGGCCATCGCACATGAGACAGAGAACCATCTGATCGAGGGCACCGGCGAAGTGGTCATTTCCGGCCCGAACGTCACCCCGGGCTATGAAAGCAACCCCGACGCCAATGCGAAGAACTTCTTCGAAGTGGCCGGCAAGCGCTGGTTCCGCACCGGCGATCAGGGCGCTTTCGATGCGGACGGCTTCCTGCATCTGACCGGCCGCCTGAAGGAGATCATCAACCGCGGGGGCGAGAAGGTCTCGCCGCTCGAGGTGGATGGCGTGCTGATGGATCATCCCGCGGTGCAGCAGGTCGTGACCTTCGCGCTGCCGCATCCCAAGCTTGGCGAAGAGGTCGCCGCGGCGGTCGTCCTGCGCGACGGGATGGAAGCGACCGAAGCCGAGATCCGCGACTTCGCCCGCACGAAGCTGGCCGAGTTCAAGGTGCCGCGCAAGGTGGTCGTCCTCGCCGAGATCCCGAAAGGCGCGACAGGCAAGCTGCAGCGCATCGGTCTGGCCGAGAAGCTGGGCTTGGTGGAAACCGCCTGAGACATTCCGGCGCCGCGCTTTTTGGCAAGCGCCGGATATTTGCGTATTTTCGACGAGAAGAAGCAAGGGGCGCGCCCCGGCTGCGAACGGGTGCGCGAGGGGACAGCGATGAAGATCTGCATTTTCGGGGCCGGGGCGATCGGCGGCTATATGGGTGTGAAACTGGCCGAGGCCGGCGCGGATGTGAGCCTTGTGGCCCGCGGGCCGCATCTGGCCGCCATGCAGGCAAACGGCCTGAAACTGATCGAGGAAGGCGGCGCCGAGACGGTGGTGCAGGTCACCGCCGCGGAAGACCCTGCCGCCCTTGGCCCGCAGGATTACGTGATCGTGACGCTCAAGGCGCATTCGGTGCCGGGCGTGGTGGACCGGATGCAGCCGCTCATCGGGCCGGACACGACCATCGTGAGCGGCGTGAACGGCGTGCCCTGGTGGTATTTCCACAAGATCGGCGGGCCGCTCGAAGGCACGCGCCTTCACAGCGTCGATCCCGGTGACAAGCAGTGGACGGGCTTCGGCCCCGACCGCGTTCTGGGCTGCGTCGTCTATCCCGCCGCGGAAGTAATCGAACCCGGCGTCATCAAGCATATCGAGGGCAACCGCTTTTCGCTGGGCGAACCCGACGGGTCGAAATCCGAGCGCGCGCAGCGCCTGTCCGAGGCGCTGTCGAAGGCCG
>CAZNMV010000121.1:0-8663 GCA_964573835.1 uncultured Aestuariivita sp.
CCCGGCGCATGGGCGGCGATCTTTTCCAGCTCTTCTTCCGCATCGGCCGCGAACAGCGTGATCCCCGCATTCCAGGCAAAGGCGATGTCGGCGGGTTTCTTCACCGTGTTGCCGAAGGAAATCTTGGCCGGGCGCGCGCCCGCGGCCAGGCACATCTCGATCTCGGCGCGGCTGGCGGCGTCAAAGCCCGACCCGCGCGCCACCAGCATCTGCAGGATGCGCGGCTCGGGGTTGGCCTTGACGGCATAATGGATATGCGCACCCGCCAAACCTTCGGACAGGGCGTCATACTGCGCGGCGACGCGCGCGGTGTCGATCACCAGCGTGGGGCGGTCGAACCGGTTGGCCGCGATGTAATCCAGCGCGGCATCACGGATGGCGAAAGGGGCGCCGACGGCGCCGCGAACAAGAGCGTTCATGGTCATCTCCAAAGGTACCGCCCATCGAAGGGCAGGGTGAACGATCAGAGACGTTACCGTCGCTACATGAACGCGGGTCCGAAGACCGGTTGCCAGAGGCGCGTGCGTTGGCGTCTGTGAAGCGGGCATTTATAGGATCCGCGCCTCCGATCAAGACCCTTTCTCGCGCCGCGCCAAAATATTTTTTGCGCCCCCGTGCAAGTGACCGCCCCGCAACGGAAAACCCGGGATTCCCGCGCCGGATTTGATCAAATCCTTCCCCGAAAATACAAAGGCCCCGCACCGTTTCCGGTCCGGGGCCTGCCATCCGGTGAGTGCCTCCGCTCAGCGGCGGCGATCGTCTTCGTCGTCCTCGTCGTCGCTGTCGGGCAGGTTGAAGAAGCTGTCGGCGTCGACCAGCAGGTCTTCCTCTTCATCCTCGTCATCGTCCCGCGCCTTCGACCCGGACAGAGTGAAGGTCTCGAGCCCCTCGATCGCCGTCGGGATCTTCGGCTCGGGATCCATCCCAAGGCTCTGCTCGGTCGAGACCAGCTTGCGCCGTTCGTCGTCCGACATCACCACGCCCTCGCGCGCCTTCTTGGCAGCGGCCTTTTGCACGGCGCCGTCCAGCTCCGACTGCTTGCACAGGCCCAGCGCGACGGGGTCGATCGGCTGGATGGTGCCGATGTTCCAATGCGTGCGTTCGCGGATCGACAGGATCGTCGGCTTGGTCGTACCGACGAGCTTGGAAATCTGCGCATCCGTCAGCTCCGGGTGGAACTTGACCAGCCACAGGATCGCCGCGGGCCGGTCCTGCCGCTTGGACAGCGGCGTGTAGCGCGGGCCACGGCGCTTTTCCTCGCCCACCGAAGCCGGGTTGAACTTCAGCCGCAGCTTGTGCACCGGGTCGGCCTCGGCGCGGTCGATCTCGTCCTGGGTCAGCTGGTTGTTGGCGATCGGGTCGAAGCCCTTGACGCCCACGGCCACGTCGCCATCGGCGATGCCCTGCACCTCGAGCTCGTGCATCCCGCAGAAATCGGCGATCTGCTTGAAGCTGAGCGTGGTGTTGTCGACCAGCCAGACGGCGGTCGCCTTGGCCATCAGCGGTTTGGTCATGTCGTGCCTCCTTCGCGGCAAATCTGTCCCGTGGCCTGGAAAGGCTGTCCCGGGGTCGGGACGGTTTCCGTTGTCGGGGAACTCGCCCGGTATATAGTTGCCACGCCGACGGAAGAAAAGAGAGAATGCGAAACCTGGCCCTCGCCCTGCTCCTGTGCCTGCCCGGGCTGGCGCAAGCCCAGACCGACCGCCCGGGCGTCTTCGACTATTACGTCATGGCGCTGTCGTGGTCACCCAACTGGTGCGCGGTGGAAGGCGATGCGAAAGGGTCCGACCAGTGCGATCCGCGCCACGATCACGGCTGGGTCCTGCACGGCCTCTGGCCGCAATATCACCGGGGCTGGCCTGATTTCTGCCCCACCGCCGAACGCCCGCCCGGCCGCGCCATGACCGCCGCGATGGCCGACATCATGGGCACCAGTGGCCTTGCCTGGCACCAGTGGCGCAAGCATGGCAGCTGTTCGGGCCTCTCGGCCGCCGGATATTTCGCCCTCTCGCGGCAGGCCTACGAGAGCATCACGCGCCCCGAGGTCTTCCGCCGCCTCGACCGCAGCATCCGCCTGCCCGCCTCGGTGGTGGAAGAGGCCTTCCTCAAGGCCAACCCGGGGCTCGAGCCCGACGGCGTCACCGTCACCTGCCGCGACGGCCATATCCAGGAAGTGCGTATCTGCCTGTCCCGCGCGCTTGCCCCGGTGCCCTGCGGCCGGGATGTGATCCGCGACTGTTCGTTGCGCGACGCAATGTTTCACCCGGTGAGATAGGAATTTGTCATGTACTCCATCGATCGCTCCTCCAATCGTATTACACCACTGCGCCGGAAGACCTTCCGTGAACTCGGTTTTGCTGAACGGGCGCATCTTCAGGAGTGGCTGGCCGACAGCCCCTAAGCTCTCGAGCCGCTCCTGATCATCGGCAAAGAGTTTTCGGGATGGGACAAGACGAGCGAGCGACTTGACCTGCTTGCACTGGATGCCTCTGGCAGGGTCGTTGTGATCGAGCTGAAGCTCGACGACAGCGGGCGGGACGTGACATGGCAGGCTCTCAAATACGCAGCGTACTGCTCGCAACTGAAGACTTCTCAGATCATCGAGATGTGTCGCGCTCACAGGGGTCTGGCGGAACTGGATCAGGCACGCGAAGAGATCGCTGAATTCCTGGGGCAGGAGAATCCGGAGGACCTCGCGCTGAATCCCGCCAATTCGCAGCGCGTGATCCTCGTGGCTGCGCGCTTCCGCCCTGAAGTCACGGCGACCGCCCTATGGTTGCTGGGACGCGGAATGGACGTAAGTTGCTTTCAGGCAACCGCCTTTGAACAGGACGACAGGATATTCCTGTCCATCGATCAAGTCATCCCGGTGCCCGAGGCTGGCGATTACATGATCACAGTCGCAGAAAAGGCGCAGGAAGACGAAGGACAATCCCGAACCGAAGCGGAACGCCACCGCCGCAGGCTGGCGTACTGGACAAGGCTGCTCGAGGTATTCGATGCCAAAGGCGTTCCATTCTTCCGCAACCGCACACCCGGGCGCGACAACTGGATAACAACGCCCATCGGTGTCAAAGGGGGTGGCGTGAACCAAACCCTCGTGATCACGCAGAGCGATGTACGGGCGCAGATCAACATCGAGCGCGCGTCACCGGATGACAACGCGGCGGGGTATGCCGTGCTCAAGGAGAACAAGACAGAGATCGAGGCGCGGTTCGGCGCGCCGCTCGAATGGTCAGAAAAGGCCGGTGTGAAAACACGACGACTCGTCGCGCCCCTTCAGATCGCTACGACCGATCCCGCCAACATCGAAGAGGGCATAGTCTGGCAAGCTGACGCCATTGCGAGGCTGACCGATGCGGTCAGCCCCTTCCTTCGGAAGGTTTAAGCGGCAATGAACAGCACACGCGCCTGATTACGGCAACAACACCGTCGACCCCGTCGTCTCCCGCGCCTCGAGCGCGGCGTGCGCCTTCGCCACGTCGTCCAGCGCAAAGGTCTGGTCGATGCGGATCTTCACCGCCCCCGACAGCACCTTGTCGAACAGATGCTGCGCCATCGCCTGACAGGTCGCGTGATCGCCGATATGGGTGAACAGCGTCGGCCGCGTCACCTTCAGCGATCCCTTGGGCCCCAGGATCCCCAGCGAGAACGGCGGCACGGGGCCGGACGCATTGCCGAAGGAGATCAGCATGCCGAGGGGTTTGAGCGAATCGAGCGATCCTTCGAACGTATCCTTGCCGACCGCGTCCATGACCACGTCGACACCCTTGCCTCCGGTCAGCTCGCGCACCTTTTCCACGAAGTTCTCGCGGCGGTAATTGATGCAGTGATCCGCCCCGTGATCGAGCGCGAGCTGGCACTTCTCGTCCGTCCCCGCCGTCCCGATCAGGGTGATCCCTTCCGACCGCGCCCATTGGCAGGCGATCAGGCCGACGCCCCCGGCGGCGGCATGAAACAGGACCGTGTCGCCCTTCTTCAACGGCGTCGTGCGGTGGAAGAGATACTCCGCCGTCATGCCCTTCAGCATCATCGCTGCGCCTTCCTCGAAGGAAATCCCCTCGGGCAGCGGGCAGACCTGCGCCGCAGGCATCACGCGCGCCTCTGCATAGGCCCCCGGCGGCATGGCGGCATAGGCAGCGCGGTCGCCGACTTTCAGGTGCGTGACACCTTCGCCCACCGCCTCGATCACGCCCGCGCCTTCCATGCCCATCGCATGGGGCAGCGTCAGCGGATAAAGGCCCGTGCGCTGATAGACGTCGATGAAGTTCAGCCCGCAGGCATGGTGGCGGATGCGCACCTGACCCGGGCCGGGATCTCCCACCTCGCGGTCCACAAGAACGAATTTCTCGGGTCCGCCGAAGTCCTCGATGATTGCCGTTTTCGCCACGATCTCTCCCCTTTTCGCGACAGCTGCTTCTTCTCGTTTCAAATACGCAAATTCACCCGCCTGCAACCCGCAGGACGATCTTTCCAATATGCCCCGAGCTTTCCATGCGCGCATGCGCCGCCGCCGCCTCGTCCAGCGCGAATTCCGAATCCATAATCGGCGCCACGCGGCCGGCATCCAGCAGCGGCCAGACCGCCTCGCGCAGGTCCTGCGCGATGCGTGCCTTGGCAAGGTCCGATTGCGGGCGCAGCGTCGAGCCGGTGATCGTCAGCCGCCGCACCATGACCTGCGCGAAATTCACACTTACCTTCGGCCCCTGCAGGAAGGCGATCTGCACCAGCCGCCCATCCGTCGCCAGCGCGTCCAGATTGCGCGGCAGGTATTCGCCGCCCACCATGTCGAGGATCAGGTCAGCCCCGCCTTCGGCCTTCATGACCTCGACGAAATCCGCCTCGCGGTAATTGATGGCAAGCTCGGCGCCCAGTTCCTCGCAGGCGGCGCATTTCTCTTCGCTGCCTGCGGTCGCGAAGACCCGCGCGCCAAAGGCGTTGGCCAGCTGGATCGCGGTCGTGCCGATCCCGCTCGACCCGCCATGGACGAGGAAGCGTTCCCCCGCCTTCAGCCCGCCGCGGGTGAAGACGTTGGAGAAGACGGTAAAGAAGGTCTCGGGCAGGCAGGCGGCCTCGCGCAAGCCCAGACCCTGCGGCACCGGCAGACAATGCGCCGCGGGCGTCGCCACGTATTCGGCATAACCGCCCCCGGGCAGAAGCGCGCAGACCCTGTCACCCAGGGCCCAGTCGGAAACACCCGCGCCGACCTCGACGATCTCGCCCGAGGCTTCGAGCCCCGGCAGATCGCTCGCCCCCGGCGGCGGCGCATAGGCGCCCGCGCGTTGCAGCGCGTCGGGCCGGTTCACCCCCGCCCAGGCCACACGGATCACCACCTGGCCATGGCCCGCACGCGGGCGTGGGCGGTCCACCGGCACCAGAACTTCCGGGCCCCCGGGTTGGGAAATCTCGATCGCGCGCATGGTGTCTGTCATCGGTCGGGTCCTTCTGTCTGAACCCTGCCTAGCACCCATGATCCGCCGGGAAAAGCGCCCGAATGTGCCCGCCCTCCGGCTCAGCCGCGCGCAAGCCCCTCGCAGACGCGGGCGAAGCGTTCGGTATCCTCCTGCCCCTCCTTGCGGTAGCCGAACATCTGCAGGATCAGGGCACCATCGGCATCGAAGGCCTCGATGCTGAGCGCGGGGCCGCGCCGCGTGGGTTTTTCCACCAGCCAGACCCAGGCCACGTGATCGAGCCGCAGATGCAGGTTGAAGCGCGGATCGAGGATGTTCTGCCACGGCCCCATTTCCTTCAGCGTCGCGAAGCCCCCCGAATGGATCTGGATGCAGCCCCGGTTGCCCACGAAGATCATCACCGGCACCGCCCCCGCCGCGCAGGCGACCAGCGCGTCATTCAGCGCCGCAGGCGTCAGGCGCTCCACGAAAGGTGCGCCCGCGATGCGGTAGGCACCGAGCCGGTTCATCTTCAGCCGCGACACCAGCGTCAGGAACTGGTGCGTGTCGGTCATCTTCGCCCAGGCCTCGCGCAGCTCCTCGGCCTTTTCAGGGCGTTCCTTCGCACCCTCGGCCGGCACCGGCGCGGCAAGCTCCAGCGTATCGCCCATGTCGCCGGTCGCCAGCCCGGCGACCGCCCGGTCCCAGACGTCGAGATCGGTGGCGTCGCGCGAAAAGACCTTGTGCACCGCCTCGCCCGTCGCGTCGAAGACCTGCAGCGACCGCGCCGGTCCCTTGCCCTTCTCGTTGCGCAGCGCAAAGGCATGGACCCAGTGTTTGGGGAAGATGCGCAGGTCGATCTCGGGGCCGAGGATCATCGCCGCGTGATCGCCCGCGTGCCAGTCGTCATAGGTGCCGGTGCGTTCATGCACCGCGCTGTCGTTGCGCGTCAGCGCCATCACCTCGCCCAATGTGCAGACAGCGGGCATCAGCCGGTCCGGTTGGGCGGGAATGCGCGTCGCGCCATGCCCCACCTGCGCGGCGATCAGATCAGCCTCGGTCACACCGAGGCTTTGGGCCAGGTCGCGGGGCCGCAGCGTGGCATCGGCCAGCGCCGCGCGCAGCCGCGCGGCATCGGGGGTCGGTCGTGTCGGCGGGGAAGCGAGGCCCATGGCAATCTCCTGTCGTTGGGAAGCCGGCTGGGGCCACGGATATGGGGACCTTGCTGTTGTTGACTTGTTTAGTCGGGTTTTGTAATCCGGGCAAGTCCGGGCGCACGGCCCGGACCAGCCAGCCCGCATGGTGCCAGCCCCTTCCCTTGTCCCTGACAGCCGGTGGTGCCCGCCATGCGATCCCGTCTTGCCCTCTGCGCCCTTGTTCTTCTGTCCCAGCCCGCACTGGCCGGGGAACCCGCCCTCGTGCTCGACCTCAACCGGGTCGATCAGGTCGAAGGCGCCTGCCGCCTGACCTTCGTGGCGCAGAACGATCTTGGCGCCGACCTTGACGCGCTGTCGGTGGAAACCGTGCTGATCGACGCGACCGGCCGGGTCGACCGGCTGACGCTTTTCGATTTCGGCGCGCTGCCCCACGGCGTGCCGCGCGTGCGGCAGTTCGACATTCCCGGCCTTGCCTGCGAGGCACTCGCCCGGGTGCTGATCAACGGGGTGGCGCAGTGCAGCGCGGGCGAGGCCTGCACCGGGGCGCTCCGCCTGTCGTCGCGCACGGATGTCGAGGTGATCGGATGACCGCGCCCGATCTTGTGACCGCGCGGCTGGCCGCCATCGTCGATCTGGGCGGGCCGGTGATCGCCATCCTCATGGCACTGTCGGTTCTGGTCGGTGCCACGATCCTGTGGAAGCTCTGGCAGTTCCGGGCGCTGGGCGTGGGCCGCCATGCCGCCATCGACGGCGCCATGGCGGCCTTCGACGCGGGCGACCGCGCGGCGGCCCTGCAGGCACTTGGCGACAGCCGCAATCACCTTGCCCCGGTCCTTGCAACCGCGCTGCGCGCCGGGCCGGATGCGAAACCGCGTCTCGTCGCCATGGCCGAGGCGCAGCTGGCGCAGGTGACGCGGGGCTTCCGCCTTCTCGACAGCATCGCACAGGTGGCACCCCTGCTGGGTCTGTTCGGCACGGTGCTCGGCATGATCGACGCCTTCCGCGCGCTGCAGGCGGCAGGCGATGCGGTCGATCCCTCGGTGCTGGCGGGCGGCATCTGGGTCGCGCTGCTGACCACGGCGGCGGGGCTGGCCGTCGCCATGCCGACGACGCTGGCGCTTACGTGGTTCGAAAGCCGCGCGGCGCGCGACCGGGCGCGGATCGATCTGGCACTTGAAACGCTTCTGCACCCCATGCGCGGCGTCGCCCCCGCGCGGGCAGCCGAACCCGCCGCCCTGCAGGGCCTGGCCCATGGCGCTTGAACCCGCCCCCGCGATCCGGCGTCCGGTCACGCTCACGCCGCTGATCGACGTGATCTTCCTGCTTCTGCTGTTCTTCATGCTGTCGTCCACCTTCACCCGCTTCGGCGAGGTGCCGCTGGCCAACGCAGGCGGGGGCGCGGTCACCGACGGGGCGCCCCCGCTTTTCCTGCAGCTGCGCGCCGAAGACCTGTCGCTCAACGGCAGCGCGTTGACGCTCGACGCGCTGGTGCCCGCGCTGGGCGAACGCGCGGCCGAAGGCGCGACCACCGTGCTTCTCGTCACCGTGGCGGAAGACGTCACCTCGCAGCGGCTGGTCGATCTCCTGACGCATCTGCGCGGTCTGCCTGACCTTGCGGTCAGCATTCTGGACTAGGGCCATGGCGCTTGCCCCATTTGCCCCGCGCCGCCGGTCGGAACCGATGATCGCACTCATCAACATCGTCTTCCTGATGCTGATCTTCTTCCTTGTCGCCGCCGCCATCGCGCCGCCGCTCGACCGGGGGGTCGCGCTGGTGCAGGCCGACCGCATCGAAGGCCGCGCGCCGCCCGATGCGGCGGTGATCCGCGCCGACGGGACGTTGATCTACCGCGGGGCCGAGATCGGGTCGGAAGCCTATCTCGCCGCGCGCCTGTCCGAAACGGCCGGGAACGTGGCCCTGCGCCTTGTCCCTGACCGCGACCTGCCCGCTTCGCGCCTTGTCGCCATCGCCGCCGAGCTGCGCCGCGCAGGCGCGGACGAGGTCTGGATCGTCACGGAACGGGGCCTGAGGTGAGGCGGCGCGCGCGCCTCATGGCCGGGGCGGCGGTGCTGGTCTCGGCCGGGCTGCACGCGGGCGGGCTGATCGCGGTGGCCC
>CAZNMV010000122.1:0-8643 GCA_964573835.1 uncultured Aestuariivita sp.
GAACTTGTCATAGACGATCTTGGTACCGGGTTCCCACAGGTCCTGGCGGAACACGAAGGGGCCCGATCCGATATAGTCGCTGATCTGCTCGGATGCCGGGGTTGCGGCGACGCGGGCAGGCATCATGAAGGGCACGTTGGAGCTCGGCTTGGCCAGCGCCAGCGTGACGAGACCCGTGGGCGAGTTCAGCTTGAAGGTGATGGTCTTGGCGTCGGTCGCCTCGAGCGACGAGACGAAGCTCATCATCTTCTGACCCATCGCGTCCTTCGATCCCCAGCGGTTGATCGAGGCGACGCAGTCCTCGGCGGTGACGGGCGCACCGTCATGCCAGGTCAGACCGTCGCGGAGCGTCATGGTGATGGTCAGCCCATCGTTCGACGTGGTGACGGTGTCGACCATCTGCGGCTGGATGTTGCCCTCGGCATCAAGCGCGAAGAGCGTGTCATAGACCATGTATCCGTGGTTGCGCGAGATGTAGGCCGTGGTCCAGATCGGATCGAGGATCTTCAGATCCGAGTGCGGAACGGCCCGCAGAACGGTTTCCGCCTGCGCGGCTGACCCCGAGAAGGTCACGCCCAGACCAAGAACCACCGCGGCCACGGCGCTGCATATTGCGCTGCGTCGTGATGTTTTGAACATATCAGTCTCCCTGTCGATTTTTCGCGCAACTTGCGTGCGCTGGGTCAACTATTCGGTAGACCGGGGCACGAGTCAAACGTTGATATGTTCACTAATCGGTGCCCCGGGTCCGGGCGATGAAGCCTTGTGCGGCGTGCCCGCCGCTTACGCCGCGTCAGGCGAACGGGTTTTCCACCTTGGGCCAGTAGTTCGAATCGCGTTTTGTATATGGGATATTTGCATAATCCGGGGTGATGGCACCCGGCCCCGAGATGTAGATGACCTCGGACGCGATGGGCGCGAAGCCCGCGTGGAAATGCTGCGACGACTTGACCACGATGATTCGCATGCTCGACAGATCAAGCCCCAGATCGGTGAAGCACATCGGGTGGAAGGCCTGCGTGCGCCGGTCGCTTACCACCATGTGGACGCCGTCTGTTTCCAGCCAGACGCCGGTGCCCATGGGCATGGTGCCTTCGCCCATCTTCTGGACCATCTTTTCGCGCACGCCGCGCACGGTCACCGTCAGGTCGATGGGTTCGCCCGACATCTGGCCCACCTTGCCGCCAAGACGCACCTGCATCGTGGCGCCGACGCCGGCATCCTGGCACATGCGCACCACGACCGGGTCCCAGAAGATGCCGATGGCCACGTCGCGCAGCCCCCGGTCGAGGATGTCGCGCAGAACGAAGGTCGAATCAGCCGGTGCGCCCCCGCCCGCATTGTCGGCGAAATCGGCCAGCACCACGGGTGTGGCGTTCGCCGCCACCGCACGGTTGACCGCACCGCCGATATCGGGCCAGTCGATCTTGATCTGATCGCGCAGGGACCAGAGCGTTTCGCCGAATTCGCGCGCCACCGCTTCGGCCTTGTCGGCGTCGCCGTCGGTGATGGCCAGCATGCGCGTGCCCACGCGCGGGCAGTCACCCCAGGGGAAGCCGTGCGAAAGAGACAGTGACAGGACGCCGTCCTGTCCTTCGCGCGCCTGCATCGCGTCGACGAAGCCGCGCATCGGCGCGCGCGTCGTGTGATACATCGCGATCATCCGGCAATCATAGTCGCGCATCACCGGTCTGATCTTGCCCTCGGCCGTGTCGGCGGCCAGCTGGAACAGCTCGCGCGCGCGCAGGTGGCCGTCGGTATGGGGATATTCCTTGTAGGAAATGATCAGGTCGGCGGCATCCAGCATCTCTTGCGTGAGGTGGTTATGCGGGTCGATTTCCAGCCCGATCACCCGGTCGCGTCCAAGGATCTTGCGGGCGCGCGTCAGCAGGTCGCCTTCGCAATCGTCATAGCCTTCGGCGATCATCGCGCCGTGCATCGACAGAAGAAGGATGTCCGGCATGGCCTTTTCGATATCGGCCAGAATCTCGTCGCGGTAGGTCTCATAGGTGCCCCGGATCGTTGGCCCCGCGGGCTGGGCGAAGGCGGACAGGCTCTCGGTCACGTCCCATCCCCGCGCCTCGGCCAAAGCGCGCCATTCGTGCTGCGGGGTCGAGAACAGGTTCGCGGGTTCGCGCGTCGCCTGACGGCTGACGAAGCTTTCCTCGAAGGCCAGCCGCCCGGTGGGAATCGGCGAAAAGCTATTGGTTTCAGTAGCGAGTCCCGCGATCAGGAGTTTCATGGCGCGTGTCCTTCAGTGGTTCGTGGCCGTCGCGGTCACCCTAGGCGCGCTTGCTGCGTCTTGTCCAAGGTTAAGGTGGCGCCGTTCTTCGCCCTTGTGCGGGCAGGTCCGGCTGCGGCAGAATTGATGAACATGTCAAGCGATCCGGGGGAGGTGGAGATGACCAGCTTCGAGGTGAAGGGCCTGCAGGCCCCGGCCAGCATTCGAGTCGACCGCTGGGGCCTGCCGCATATCCGCGCGGCCTCAGTGCGCGACGCCTTCTTTCTGCAGGGCTTCAACGCCGCGCGCGACCGGCTGTGGCAGATCGATCTCTGGCGCAAGCGCGGGCTGGGGCGGCTGGCTGCCGATTTCGGGCCGGGCTACCTCATGCAGGACCGCGCGGCGCGGCTGTTTCTCTATCGCGGGCCGATGGGGCCGGAATGGGCCGCCTATGGCGAAGATGCGGAAGACATCTGCACTGCCTTCGCCGAAGGGATCAACGCCGCCATCGACCAGGTCGAGGCCGGGCACATGCCCCTGCCGCCCGAATTCGCCCGCATGGGCACGCGGCCCGAACGCTGGGCGCCCGAAGACGTGGTGCGCATCCGCACCCATTGTCTTGTGCGCAACGCGGGCTCGGAACTGGCGCGCGCGCAGGTGCTGGCGCTGGCCGCTGCGGAAACCGACCTCTTGCGCTGGCCGCTGAACCCCGGCGTCGATGCGTCGGAATGGGCGCGGAACGCGGGGCAGGGCCTGCCGCCGCATGCGCTGTCGGTGCTGGAACTCGCCATGGCGCCGGTGACCTTTTCGCCGGAACGTCTCACGGCGACGCTCGAGGACGCGCCGCGCTGGTCGCGGGTGAACGCGGCGAAGACGGTCGTAGAGATGCCGATGGAGGGGTCGAACAACTGGGTGATCTCGGGCGCGCGCACGGCGTCGGGCCGGGCCATCATGGCCAGCGACCCGCACCGCGCCCATGCCGCGCCGTCGCTGCGGTACATGGTGCATCTCACCGCGCCGGGGCTCGATCTCATCGGCGCGGGGGAGCCGTCATCGCCCGGGATCATGGCGGGGCATAACGGGCACGCGGCCTTCAGCCTGACGATCTTCTGCGCCGATCAGGAGGATGTCTTCGTGCTCGAGACCGACCCGGACGCGCCCACCCGCTACCGGCACAATGACGGGTGGGAGGAGATGCGCGAGGAACCCGAGACCTTCGCGGTGCGCGGCAATCCTGACCAGACCCTGAGCCTGCGCTTTTCCCGTTTCGGCCCCGTGGTCTGGGAAGACGGCGCGCGCGCGCTGTCGGTGCGCACGGTCTTCACCGAAGCGGGCACCGCGCCCTACATGGTCAGCCTGCGCACCATGCGCGCGGCGGGGTTCAAAGCCTTCCAGACCGAAGCCGTCCATTGGGGCGCGCCGACGGTGAACCTTGTCTATGCCGATACCGACGGCGATTTCGGCTGGCAGGCGGCGGGTTTCGTGCCGAAGCGCAACGGCTGGCACGGGCTGGTGCCCGTGGCGGGTGACGGGCGCTTCGAATGGCAGGGTTTCATGACCGCCGCCGATCTGCCCAGCCTCGATGCGCCCGCGCAGGGCTTTGTCCAGTCGGCCAACGAAATGAACCTGCCTGCCGACTGGCCCGGCGACACCTCGGTCGGCCATGAATGGTTCGAGGATCAGCGCGGCCTGCGGATCACCGCAGCGCTTGCCGCGCGCGACGATCACGACCTGGCCAGCGCCTGCGCGCTGCAGACCGACACGTTTTCGCCCTTCGCGCCGCGGATCATCGCGCTTGTGCCCGAAGATGCGCCCGGGGCCGCGATGCTGCGTGGCTGGGATGGGCGGTCAGACGCCGATTCGGCCGCTGCGCTTCTGTTCGAGTTCTGGCTGTCGTCGCATCTGCGGCCCGCGCTTCTGGCGCGCGTCGCGCCTGACGCGGCGTTGCGCCGCTACCTTGCCCCCGGCAACATCCCCGTCGTGACGGCGCTGCTGGAAGGCGCGCATCCCGGCCTTGCCGCCCGCGCGGGGCTGGCCACGGCCGAGGCGCGTGCGGCGTTCCTCGCCGACACGCTCGCCGCCGCCCATACGGAGGCGACAGCCCGTTTCGGCGCGCCCGACAGCTGGGCCTGGGGCAAACTGCATCGCGGCGCCTTCGATCACGCGATCGCCGACTTCTCGCTCGGCTCCTGGCCCAAGGGCGGGGGCAGCACGGCGATCATGATGGCCCATCACGACGCCCCGGATTACCAGGTGCGCAATGGCGCATCCGTCCGCATGGTGATCGATGTGGGCAACTGGGACGCAAGCCTCTGGATCAACGCGCCCGGGCAGTCGGGGATGCAGGGATCGCCCCACCTTGCCGATCTGGCACCCCTTTGGGCGCGGGGGGAATACGTGCCGCTTTGCTATTCCGAAGCGGCGGTCGACGCGGTGACGGAAGCGATCATAACGCTGATCCCGGCCTAGTCGCCCAGCTTGGCGTGCACCTCGTCGAGATCGATCTCGCCCACCGGCATCTTGTTGGCGGGGTTGTCGAAATCGTAGCGGAAGAGATCGAAGTCCTTGTGATAGATCTCGTACATCAGGTGCATCGACAGGTCGTCGAAGTAATCCTCGACCGGGTGGGCGCGCTTGGGTCCGTGACCTTCGCTTTCGTTGAAGCGCGGCACGTCCTTCAGTTTGACCTTCACCGGGGTCTGGACGTTCTTCAGAACCGTCTCCATCCCGGTGTTGAAATCCTCGGTCCAGAAGATGTGGTCATAGCGCCCGCCATTCACGATGAAGGTCGAGATATGGCCCGACATCGCCGACCAGTGGATGTCGGGGTCCATGGGGCGGCGCCAGCGGATCGTGTCGCGCGCGAACAGAAGGAACCGGCGGAACGACCTGATCTGATCGAAGTCGTCCTTGCCGTCTTCGCCGCCCACCTCGACGCCGTATTTCTGCACCAGAAGTGGCACGAGGTTTCCGCGATACCGCCTGCCGTTGCGCTGGATTCCGCAGATCTTGTCGAAGAACGACGACAGGATGCGCGTGTAGGGGTTGCGCACGCAGCTGAAGGAATAGGTCGCATGCGAGCGCACATTGCGCGTGATCGGCGCCTGGCTGGCATCGAGCGCCCATTTGTGCAGCCCGTCCGTGGCATCATGGATGTCGCCGTCGAAGAAGCGCCCGTGATCGGAAAAGAACATGATCTGACCGATGGTCGAACAGGCGCATTTCGGCACGACCCGATACACCATGCTTTCGCTTTCGGTCATCCAGGTGCCTGGAAAGCCCATCTTCGCTGCCTCCTGCGCCGGGCCTCGATGGGCCCCGACTGCGTGTTACCCCTAAAAAAGCAAAAATGGCGTGTTTATTCAATCGCTCTTCATCGGTATCTAATAGGAAACAACGAGTAGTTCTTGGGTGGATCGTTTCGGCCTTGGCAAAGATCGCGTATATTCTTCTGTGTCACAAGGACCCCGAGGCCATCATCCAGCAGGCCAACCGCCTGACCGCGGTCGGCGACTACATGGCCATACATTTCGACGCCCGCGCCAAGGCGTCTGATTACCGCAAGATCCGCGAGGCGCTTGACGACAACCCCAACGTCGCCTTCGCCCATTCGCGCATCAAGTGCGGCTGGGGGGAATGGTCGCTGGTGCAGGCCTCGCTCAACGCGGTCGAGGCGGCAGTCGACGCCTTCCCGCGCGCCACGCATTTCTACATGCTGTCGGGCGACTGCATGGCGATCAAGACGGCCGAATATGCGCACCGCTTCCTCGACGACAACGACTGCGACTTCATCGAAAGCTTCGATTACTTCGAAAGCGACTGGATCAAGACGGGCTGGAGGGAAGAGCGCCTGATCTATCGGCACTACCTCAACGAACGCAAGCACAAGCGTCTGTTCTACACCATGTACGAGGCGCAGAAGCGTCTGGGGCTGAAACGCGATATTCCCGCCGACATTCAGGTCCAGATCGGCAGCCAGTGGTGGTGCCTGCGCCGCCGCACGGTCGAGGCGGTGCTCGACTTCATCCACCGGCGCGCGGATGTGGTGCGCTTTTTCAAGACCACATGGATCCCGGACGAGACGTTCTTCCAGACGCTGGTGCGCCATCTCATCCCGTCGACGGAAATCCGCACGCGCACGCTGACCTTCCTGATGTTCTCGGATTACGGGATGCCGGTCACCTTCTACAACGACCATTACGACCTGCTGCTGTCGCAGGATTTCCTGTTCGCGCGCAAGATCAGCCCCGAGGCGACGGTTCTCAAGCGCCGCCTCGGCCAGCTTTATGCCGCTGAAGGGGTCGACTTCCGCATCTCGAACGAAGGGCGCAGCCTTTACAAGTTCCTGACCGGGCGCGGCCGCATCGGCCGCCGCTTCGCCATGCGCTTTTGGGAGACCGAGGCGACACTGGGCCGTCAGCGCGAGCTGATGATCATCGTGTGCAAGAAATGGCACGTGGCCAAGCGCCTGCTCGAACGTATCCGCCAGCAGACCAACCTGCCCTCGATCGCCTATCTCTTCAGCGAAGAGGACACATTGCTTCCCGATCTGGGCGGGATCGAGACGACGGTCTGGAAACGTCACCGCCACCGCCGCGCGCTGGTGCGGATGCTGTTCGACTATTACGAAACCGACCGCCTGGTCGTCTGCATGGACCCCGCGAACCTGGACCTGCTGCAGGATTTCTATTCCGACCGGTCGAAGACGAAGATGCTCGAGATCGACTGTGACTTCACCGACGAATATCTGATCGGCCATGCCAAGCGCGTGGGCCTCGCGGGGGAAACCACGTCGCGCATGACGCTCAACCGGCTCCTGCCGACGATCCGAAACGACATGGTCTATGAAAGCGACCGTATCCGCGACGCCGATTTCGAGGATCATTTCCGCCTCCGCGAAACCGACCCCGACGGCGAAAACCCCGACCGTCTGGCCGAATTCCTGTCGCTGCCCCGCGACAAGGCGCAGGCGATCCTGTCGGACACCCATCTCTTCGCCGATTGACCAGGCCCGCGGGGCGCGGAAAGGTGGCGGCATGACCGAACCTGCCCGCTTCCGCACCATGTGCCCGATGAACTGCCACCCCACGCTGTGCGGGATGGTGGTGGACCGGCACGCCGACGGATCGGTGGCCATCGCGGGCGATCCCGATCACCCCGACAGCCGCGGCTATCTGTGCATGCGCGGCCATGCGGCACACCAGATCGTCGGCAATGACCGGCGGCTTCTCGTGCCGCTGGCCCGCGGCCGGCGCGGCGCGCCCGACTGGAGCGAGACCACCTGGGACGACAGCCTCGACCGGATCGCGGCGGCGATCCGTGCCGTGGGCCCGCAGGCGGTGGGGCTGTGGCAGGGGCACGGGAACGCAGTCAACGACTACGGCGTCGGTGTCAAACGCGGGCAGTTCCAGCGCTTCGCCAATATCGGCGGCTTCCAGTACTGGAACCCGGCGATGATCTGCTGGGGTCTGGGCGGCTTCGGTCTTGGTCTGACCGGCACGGTTGAGACCTCCACGAAAGAGGATATGGGCGCACAGTCGAACCTGATCCTGATCTGGGGCGCCAACAGCGTGAGCCAGGCCAACACGATGCCCCATGTCGACGCGGCCCGGCGGCGCGGCGCGCGCGTCGTCACGATCGACGTCCGCCGCACCGAGGCGGGCGCGCTGTCGGACGAGGCGCTGATCATCCGCCCCGGCAGCGACGCGGCGCTGGCCTTGGCGATGATGCACGTGATCCTGGACGAAGGGCTGGAAGACCGCGCCTTCATCGCCGCCCATACGCTGGGCATCGAGGCGCTGCGCGCCGATCTGGCGGACAAGACCCCGCGCTGGGCCGAGGCGCGCACGGGGGTGACCGCCGACCGCATCGCCGCGCTGGCGCGCGACTGGGCCGCGACGCGGCCCGGCATGATCGTGCTGGGGGGGTCTTCGATCCACAAGGGCGACAACGGCTGGGCGGCGGCGCGCGCCATCTCGTGCCTGCCCGCACTGACCGGCGATTACGGGCGACCAGGCGGTGGGCTCGGCCCGCGCCACGGCGCGCGCAGTCACGGCGCGGGCTTCGCCGATATCTCGGCCCCGGAGCGCCGTCCGCCCGGCGATTACATCCCGAACCAGATGGAAGCCATCGTCGCGGCGATGGAGGCGGGGCGTATCCGCGTCCTTCTCACGCTCGGGTCGAACATCCTGTCGTCGTTCCCCGATACCGGGCGGCTGCGCGCGGCGCTCGACAGGCTCGACCTGATCGTGGCCTATGACATCTTCCCCAACCAGACCACGCGCGAGGTCGTCGACATCGTCCTGCCCGGCACGATCTGGCTCGAGGAGGTGGGGGTGAAGGCGACCAACACCCATGTCCATCTCTGCGACCGGGTCCTGCCGCCCGCAGGCGCGGCGCGGCCGCTCTACAGCCTCTACCGG
>CAZNMV010000123.1:0-8623 GCA_964573835.1 uncultured Aestuariivita sp.
CAACCACGCGGCCTATCTGCCGCAAAGGCTGCAATCGATCGCCGATCAGGGTTATCCGAATCTCGAGCTGATCATCCTCGACGATTGTTCGACCGATGACAGCCGCGCGATGATCGCGGCCGAGGTGTCGCGGCTGGGGCTCGACGCGCGGCTGGTCTTCAACGACCGCAACGCAGGCAGTGTCTTTGCCCAGTGGGAAAAGGGGATGTCGCTGGCCACCGGCGATCTGATCTGGATCTGCGAAAGCGACGATTTCTGCGAGGCGGATTTCCTTGCGCGCATCGTGCCCGCCTTCGTCGACGAGGCGGTGACGCTTGCCTTCGGGCGCATCCAGTTCGCCAATGGCGATGGCAGCCCGCGCGACGGGCTTGACGCCTATCGCGAAGCGGCCGAGCCCGGCATCTGGGACACGCCCCAGTCGCGGCCCGCCGCGCAGTGGGTCGCGGGTGGCTTGGGCGTGCGCAACGTGATCGCCAATGTCGGCGGCTGCGTCTTCCGCCGCCAGACCCTGCCGCGCGCCGTCTGGGACAGGGCGCGGGGTTTCCGCGTCTGCGGCGACTGGTTTCTCTACCTGCATCTGGCGGGGGCGGGGAAGATCGCCTTCGTGCCTGACGCGGTCGCGCATTTCCGCCAGCATGACCGGAACACCTCGGCGGGCAGTTTCGGGCAGCGGTTCTACTATGACGAACACTTGCGGATCCTCGAAGAGATCGTCCGCCTGTGGGGGCCGCCTGCCGAGACGCGGGCGCGGTTCCTGCAGGGCGTTGCCGCGCAATATGACCGCTGCGGGATGGACGCGCGGCTGGGGCCCTTCGCGGATGTCTTCGACACGGGCGCGCTGATGGCGGCAGGCCGGCAGGCGCGGCATGTGCTGATCCCGTTTCTGGGCTTCCACGTCGGCGGGGGCGAGATGCTGCCCATCGCTCTGGCCAATGCGCTGCGGGCGCAGGGGTGGCTGGTGTCGATGCTCGCGCTCGACTTCGCGGGGGAAAGTGCGGATATGCGCGCCCGGCTTCACCCCGGGATACCGGTCTATCAGGCGCTTGACATGGCGCGGGCGGGGCGGGCGGCGTTCTTCGATGCGGCGGGGGTGGATGTGGTGAACACCCATGTCGCGGGGGCGGATGCGTTCCTGTATTCGCTTGGTGCGGGAAGGATGGAACGGCCCTGGGTTGTCACGCTGCACGGGTCCTATGCCGGGTTCGGGGGGGCGCCTGCGCCGATGATCGACTGGATCCTGTCGCAGGTGGACCGCTGGGTGCATGTGGCGGACCGGAACCTCGACTTCTTCGAGGGGCGCGCGGGGGTGGACCGGGCGCGCTTCGTCAAGCTGCCGAACGCGATGCCGCCCGATCCGCGCCCTGCCCCGGTGACGCGCGCCGATCTGGGGATCGGGGAGGGCGACTGCGTCTTCATGCTGGTGGGCCGGGCGATTGCGCGCAAGGGCTGGGTCACGGCGGTGCGGGCCTTCGGTGATGTCGTCCGGCGGACGGGGCGGGACGATCTGCATCTGGTCATGGTGGGCGATGGCGAGATGCGCCCGCGCGCCGAAGCCGAAGCTTTGCCCGGGGTGCATTTCCTGGGGTTTCAGTCGGCGGTGAACGGTCTTCTGCGGATGGCGGATGCGCTGGTGCTGCCGTCGCGGTTCGCGGGGGAGAGCTTTCCGCTCTGCCTCATCCAGTCCCTGCAGGAAGGGGTGCCTGCCATCGCCACCGATATCGGCGAAGTGCGCGCGATGCTGACCGCCGCCGACGGGGGGGCGGCGGGGTTGCTTCTTGATTTCGACGAAGACGACGCGCGGTTCACCGCGGCGTTGTCGCAGGCGATGGAGCGGATGGCCGACCCCGCGCTGCGGCGCGCGCTCACCGCGGCGGTGGCCGGGGTGGCGGGGCGTTATGACATGGGGCGGCTTGCCGCGCGGTATGGGCGGATCTTCCGCGCGGCGGGGCAGGGCGCGGGTGGCTTCACGACCTGCCGCCAAGGATGCGCCGCGCCCGGGACCGGGCCTGCCGCACCGCTTCGGGAACCGGGTCGCCTGTTTCTGCCTGCCGGATGATCATCCAGTCGGTGGCGGCGAGGGTCTGTCGGGCTTCGGCCTCGTCCGCTGTGCGGGCGCGGTCTTCGGCGGTGACGATACGGGTGAAGTCGATGTTCGCCATGGCTCAGGCCCTTGTCTTGGTGATGCTGCCGCGGGGCAGGTGCACCGCACCGTCGCGGTCGGGCGTCACCGGGTCGGGGTGGCGCGCGGCGGGGCCGGCATCGGCGCGGATCGGCAGAAGGATGCAGATGCGCAGCTGACCGTCCTGCCGGGTGACGTCGTCTGCGAACCAGTCCGACGCGATCGCCTCGCGCGGGAGGGTGGCGCCTTCGGGCAGGGCCGTGAAGTCGAAGGCTTCGCCGTTCACGATGAGGCAGTCGCCCTTGCGCGACAGCGACAGCCCGGCATCCATCCGGATGGGTGAAAAACTGAGGATCATGGGTGTGCCTTTCTTGGCCTAGAGCCAGCGGCCCAGCGCCACGCCGCGCATGAGCACGCTGTGGCCGGACTGAAAGCTTTGCCCCGGCAGCGTGCGCACCTGCAGCGCCGCCGAGGTGGTGGAGAGCATGCCGATGGTCATCGCGCAGATGCCGTTGGCTGCCACGCCGGGGGCCGAGGACATCATCCACAGCGTGTTGACCGACCCCAGCACCTGCGGCTTGCTGCCCGGCGCGAAGGCGGCGGGAAAGGTCCAGGTCGCGGTGCAGATCGTGCCGTTGACGAAGGCAAGCGCGATTTCGTGCTGGCAGATCTGGGTGCCGTCGGCGAGCCGCAGGTAATCGCCATTGGCGGTCTGCCCCTGTTCCATCACCGCGCCGGTGGGCATGCCGCCGGCCGTTGCCACGGGGCCGATGATGTTGCCCCGGCTGTAGCCGAAATCGGCGCGCATGAGCCGCCCCGGCGTCGTGTCGGCAGGCCCGGTCTGGACGGCGGCGCCGGTGGCCTGCCCCGTCGCGGGGTCGAGCGACAGCGCGGTGGTCCACACGTTGCCATCGGCGCTGACCTTGATCGCGAAGGCATCCGATCCGGCGATGCCCATTTCCGCCCGGCCCGACCAGTTGGTCTGGAACAGAAGGCTGGCGGTATCGCCCGGGGCGGCCTTGTTCACCTTGACCTGGTGGCCGCCCCCGTCATGGGTGAGAAGCGTCGCCTGCGCCGAGACCGCAAGGCGGTTCGTCGCGTCATGGGCCGCGCCGATGCCCAGCCCGTCGAGATTGTCGAGCGGGGGCCGGTCGATCGCCCAGGCGCTGCCGGTCCAGACAAGGCCCAGACCTTCGCCCGTGACATGCACACGCCAGCCGGGGCGGGGGGCAAGGAAGGTCCAGGCCACACCGTCATGCACGGCCAGCGCATGCGCCCGGCCCGCCCAGCCCCCGGTCGGGTTCGCGGGGACCACATAGCAATCACCCGGCTGGGGGGAAGCGGGCGGTTCGGTGAGGCTCCGCGACAGCGCGGCCGCCTGCACCAGCGCGTCGAGCCGCGACAGCGCCTCGTTATGGGTGACGTGTTTCTGCGCCTGCGCGGGCAGGAGGAACGGCATCGACAGCCGCGGCGACAGGTCGGACATGCGGGGCCCCTTCGTCGGAATATCCGGGGCAAGGTTTCCCGTGTCCGGGTTGACATGACGTGGCGCGACCGCGCGGGGCGCGGGCAACGGGCGCGGTCAGGCGGCCATGGTGCGGGTGTGGTGGGCGATCGCCTCGCCCACATCTTCGAACCAGCTCAGCTGCCCGTCTTCCAGCACCATGGCGGCGTCGCAAAGCTCGCGGATCTGGCCCATGCCGTGCGACACGACGATGGCGCCCGCATGCTGCATCCGGTCGGCGAAGACTTGGGCGCTGCGGGCGCGGAAGGCGGCGTCGCCGACCGATGTCACCTCGTCCACCAGATAGGTGTCGAAGCGCACGCCCATCGACACGCCGAAGGCGAGACGCGATTTCATGCCCGCCGAATACTGGCGGAAGGGCTGGTGGAACTGCGCACCCAGCCCCGCGAAATCGGCGACGAAGTCGACGAGTTCGTCGGTATCAACCCCGTAGATGCGCGCGATGAACCGCGCGTTCTGCGCCCCGGTCAGATCGCCGTGAAACGACCCGGCAAAGCCCACGGGCCAGGACACGCTGCCCTTCGTGACGATGCGCCCCGATGTGGGTTCGACCGTGCCCGCGATCATGCGCAGCAGCGTCGACTTGCCCGCGCCGTTGCGCCCCAGAAGGCCGATGGCGCGCCGCGCGGGCAGGGTGATCGAGATGCGGTCGGCCACGACCTGCCTGCGCCCCCCCGCACGGAAGACCTTGGTCAGGTTCTGCAGGCGGATCACGCGCGCCCCCTAGCGCCGTTCGCGCAGCGAATAGAAGATCAGCACCGTCATCGACCACAACAGCAGGATGAACAGCGCCGTCAGCCCAAGGATCACCTCGCGCCGGGGATAGACGGCGCGTTCGGCGGTGGTGGGCCGGACATGGGCGGCAAGATACCGGCTTTGCCGCCTTGCTTCGGCCTGCGCGACGTCAAGCGCGGCGAGCGCCGAGGTATAGGTGCGTTCGGCGAATTCGCGGTCGACAATGAGGCGTTCGTATTCCCCGACCAGATCGGCATAGACCTCTGACCCCTGGGCGTCATCGCCCGCCATCCCGCGCTTGCGCCGTTCTTCGGCGATGCGCGCTTCGATCACCCCGACCCGGCGGTTCGCCTGGGTGACGCGCGGGTCGTCGGCGCGGGTGGTTTCGCCCAGCATGTCGAGTTCGATCAGCGCCTCGGCCAGCTGGGACTGGAGATTGCCCAGAAGCCCCGCCTGCGTCTGCAGATCGACGCCGGGATCGACCATCTGGTTGCGGTTGCGAAAGCGCGTCACCGCCTCACGCGCGGATTTGAGCCGGTCGACGGCGGCGGCGACTTCGTCGCGCGCATAGCGCACCGCGTCGTCGCGCGCGATCGAGGACAGCGCGTTGATCATCGCGCTGCTCTCGGCGAAGATTTCCTCGGCGATGCGGGTGGCGTCCTGCGGCGCGAAGGCCAGCACGCGCAGGTCGATCAGGCCGCTGGCGGCGTCGTAATCCACCCGCACCATGCGCGGCCAGTAACGTACCAGATCTTCGATGCTGCCCGTGGGGTCATAGGCGAAGACCGGGTCATTTTCGGGCCGCGACCAGATCGCGGCGAGGTCGAGCCTGTCGTCGAGCGTGGCGATCAGGTTCTGGCTTTGGACGAAGGCATAAAGGATGTCGGTGTCGGACGAGCTTGACCCCGACAATTCCGTGATCCCGCCGAGGAGTTCGATGGGTGAGGAAAATTCCTCTGTCCGGACGGAAAAGCCCAGCGTCGAGGCGTATTGGTCCACCGCAACGGCCCAGAGATAGACGGCGACCGCCGCGACCGGGGCCAGCACGCCCAGCGCGAAGGACAACGCAAGGCCCACATGCCGCCGACGCAGGCGGGCGGCGCGGGCCGGGGCACGGACATGGGCACGGGCCGGTGCGGGATCGGCGCGGTGGAGCGGCGGCGGGGCCAGGACGGGTTGGGCTGCGGGCGTCATGCGCCTATTCTGCCCGATGCGTGGTTAACACCCCCTTAAGACGGATGACCGAGACTGCGTCCGTGCCGGTTTTTCCGAAAGGTGCTGCCCATGACCGTTCCGTTCCGCGACCCCACGGCCCTGCCCGCGGCACGGGCACGCGCGTTTTCGGGCGGGCGCAGCATCGCGGCCCTTGTCCTGCGCGAGATGGCGACAAGCTATGGCCGGTCGCCCGGCGGCTATGTCTGGGCGGTGGCCGAACCGCTGGCGGGGATCGTGCTTTTGACGGTGATCTTTTCGATCGGGTTCCAGGCCCCGTCGCTTGGGGTGAGCTTTCCGCTTTTCTATGCGACGGGGCTCTTGCCGTTTTTGCTGTTTGTCGATGTCTCGGGCAAGGTGGCGACGGCGCTTCTGTTTTCGCGGCCTTTGCTGGCCTATCCGGCGGTGAGTTTCCTGGATGCGATCCTTGCGCGGTTCGCGCTGAACCTCGCGGTGCAGGGGCTTGTGGCCTATCTGATCCTGACCGGCATTCTTGGGTTCACTGACACGCGGGTCAGCCCGGATTATCCGCTGGTTCTGGGGGGCTTCGCGCTGGCCGCCGCGCTGGCGCTGGGCGTGGGGGTGATGAACTGCTGGCTGTTCACGCGGTTCGCGGTCTGGCAGCGGGTCTGGTCGATCGTGATGCGGCCGATGTTCATCGTGTCGTGCATCTTCTTCGTGTTCGACGCCATCCCGCAGCCTTGGCGCGACATCTTGTGGTTCAACCCGCTGGTCCATGCCGTGGGGCTGGTGCGGCGGGGGGTCTATGCGGGGTATGATGCCGCTTATGTCTCGGTCGCCTATGTCGTGGGGCTTTCGCTGGTGCTGGGATGCCTTGGCCTGATCTTCCTGCGCCGCCATCATCGCGATCTCTTGAACGACTGACGCCGCCCGTCAGGCGGCGCGGGCCAGCGCGCGCTGCAGGAGCATGTCATCCAGATCGCAGAACCGCGCGATGGCGCGTGCGGTCGCGTCACGCTCAAGCCGGGCGAGAAGGCGGGGCCAGCGCGCCTCCCCGCGGGGCGCGGTGCCGGCATTGACGAAGCTGCCGGTGAGCCGGGGTCTTGTGCCGAAGCGCGCGGCGAGGTCGGTTTCGAGCCGGTCGAGCGCGCCGATATCATAGACGCCCTGCAGACTGGCGAGGCCCACGGCGGCGGCGGCGATGGCGTCGCCCGGCGACAGCACGTCCAGCGCGCGGCGGTCGCGCATCCGGCGGGTGGCGAAGTAGCTGGTGTAGAAATTGTCGTAATGGTCGCGGATGAAGGTCTGCCACATGGCGTCGCCACCAAGAAAATAGTCGTCAGCCGACAGCGACAGGACGCGGCTTTTGCCGAGGTTGCAGGGCAGCGCGAGCTCGGTGGGCGACAGGCGGCGCGCCTCTTCGCGAAGGTAGAGATAGAACGACGCGATGCGTTCGCGCGGGTCGCGCAGGATGGTTAAGGCAAAGCGGCCCGGCGGCAGGCGGTCGATCGCCGTCCAGTCGATATGCCCTGAATAGAGCCTGTATCCCGGTGGCATCTGCCCGCTGGGCCCCGCCTGGGTATGGACCCGCACGGGCGAGACATGCGCGGGCCCGCCCACCAGCCGGACGAGTTCGCCATGCACGGTCTGCCCCGCGGTCTTGGGGACGTGGAGGAACACGATGGGCGTCATGCCGCCGCCTGTGCAGAGAGGTCGATGACAGAAGGGTCGAACGGGGTTTCATCCGTCATCCGCATCACCCCGGTGACGAAGTCATGCGGGCGCGCCGGGTCGAGATGGGCCAGCTGCCAGGGCGCGAAGCGCCACCATTGCGACCGCAGCATGGGCGAGATCAGCGTGGGCGGCAGGCGGAACTTGCGGATCACCGCGGGGTTTCCGGCCACCACGGCAAAGGGCGGCACGTCGCGGGCGACCACGGCATGGGCGGCGACGATGGCGCCGTCGCCGATGGTGACACCGGCGCGGATATAGGCGCCGTGGCCGATCCAGACGTCGTTGCCGATGCGCGTGATCTGCGCCTTCGTCGCGGGGCCGGAAGGCGCGGCGGAGTGGGCGTGATAGGCGTCGGCCCCGGCAAAGCCGTCGCCCACGTCGAAGACAGCGCCCTTCAGGTAGAAGGCGGGGCTGGTCGAGGCCCAGGTCACGGGGTGGTCCTGTCGGCCGATCTGCACCTGTTCGCCAAAGGAACAATACCGCCCGATCCGTGCGGCGAAGCAATAGCCCGACACCTGGTAGGAGAAGGCGCCGAGGTCGAGCGAATGTTCATAGATTGTCCATTTCAGGCTGCTGGGCGCTTCGATCCGCGTCTGGGCGGGCAGGGTGACGGTGCGGCCCTGCCCGCGGGGCAGAACCTCGACCCCGCGGTCGCGCAGGCCCGCGATGGCGACGGTGAGCCGGGTCATGCCGACACCCTGAGCGCTGCGGGACAGAGCGCATGGGCCAGCGCGCCCGGCGTCTGCGCGAAGGCCAGTGGCAGCACGCCGCCCTGCCCTTGGGGCTGCGTGGCTGCGGCGGCACCCTGTGCGCCCAGATCGAAGGCCCAGACCGGCAGGCCGGTCGCCAGCGCCTCGTGCGTGGTGAAGGAGAAGGTTTCGGGCCAGACCGAGGGGATGAGCCAGCAGGTGATCCCGTATCGCCGCACCAGCGCGGGCAGGTCCTGCTGGCGATAGGCGCCGTGGACGCGGGTCAGGGGCGCCAGCGGAAAGGCCGGATCGACATCGCCGATCACGGCCATCCGCGCCGCGCCGCTGCGATCAAGCTCGCGCGACAGCGCGGCGATCACGGCGGCCCCCTTCTGCAGGCCGATATTGCCCAGAACACCGATCACCATGCGCCCGCCGGCCCCGGGCGCGACCCGGGGGATGCTGGCCAGCGGGCGGTGGGGGGCGACGACCAGCCGTGCCGCCGCCCCCGAACAGGCCGCCGCCACCAGCGCGCGGCTGGCGTCCGAGAAGACCTCGACCCGGTCGGCGGCGGTGAGCAGCGCGCCCCAGGCCGCGCGCCAGTCCGCGAGGCGGCAGAGGCTGCCATCTGGGCGGCGGATGTCATGG
>CAZNMV010000124.1:0-8587 GCA_964573835.1 uncultured Aestuariivita sp.
ATGTCCGGGCCGGACGCCCGTTGTTTGCAGCAAGCCTGCAGTCCCCCGGACGGCGTCAGCCGTCGGGCAACGCCTTGCCATCGATCGCAGCCAGCGCCTTGGGCATTTCGATCACGGCGCGCGCGATGGTTCCGTCCGGCAGCGTCACGAGGATCGCCTGTCCGTCCAGCCCCTGCTGAGCCGTGAAGGATGCGTGCTGCGTGGCCGCGCCGTTATCCAGCGATGCCTGCGCGCTCGTTCCCATGGGGTTGCCCTTGAGGAAGTCCGAGACCCAGCCGGTGTTGGTCAGCACGGCGACATGCACCGCGAAAGACCCGATGGCGACAGCGCTCAGGAACAGCGGAATGCCGACGGTGGGTTTCACCACCAGCCACATTTTGGAGTTGTTCATGGTCTGCCTCCTCAGCCCAGCCAGGGCGTCGTTGTCGCGACCAGGATGTGCGCCAGAAGCGCGATCACCCCAAAGACGCGGGTACCGTCGATGAGATAGCTGTGGACTTCCTCAGCCTCTCTCAGGGTCAGGCCGGTCGGCCAGACCTTGTCGGGATCGTTATCGGACATGTTTATCCTCCGTGTCCTTAGGCTGTTTCTGCTGATTTCGAGGGCACTGGATCGTCTCGCTCCCACCGGTACACCCAACCGATCCCGGGCCGACAGCCGGCAGCACTGGAACGGAATCTCTTACTGTCACTTTATATTGACATACAAATCTGTCAATTAGATTTGACAGTTGCCTGAAAGGATTCCCGCGCCCGCCCTTGAATCCGCGCACCACATGCGCGATTTCTGCCACAGCGCCGCAGCAAGGATCGTCCGATGGCTCTGCCCGTCCGGAAACAGCTGAAATACTGGGGACTTGCCGCGGCAGTCTTCATCGCGATGCTGTGGCTTCTGGGCGACGTGCTCTTGCCCTTTGTGATGGGCGGCGCGATCGCCTATTTCCTCGACCCCGTTGCCGACAGGCTGGAACGGATGGGCCTGTCGCGCACCGCTGCGACGGCGGTCATCACCCTGTGCAGCGTGGTCGCCTTCGTGATTCTTGCCTTGCTCGTGATCCCGTCGCTCGTATCGCAGGCGATCCAGCTGATCGACCTTGCCCCGCAACTGTTCCAGGACCTCCGCGGCTTTCTGGTCACGCGCTTTCCCGACCTGCTGGATGAAAGCTCGACCCTGCACCAGTCGCTCCTGTCGGTGGGCGAGACGATCCGCGAACGCGGGGGCGAGCTGCTGAACACCATCGTCAGCTCGGCCATGTCGGTGCTCAACGTGGTGATCCTGCTGATCGTCGCGCCGGTGGTGGCGGTCTATCTGCTGCTCGACTGGGACCGCATGATCGCACGCATCGACAGTCTCGTGCCGCTTGACCATGCGCCGGTGGTGCGCCGTCTGGCGCGGGATATCGACAGCACACTTGCCTCGTTCATCCGCGGCATGGGCACGGTCTGTCTCATCCTCGGGACCTATTACGCCATCGCGCTGATGCTTGTCGGGCTGCAATTCGGCCTTGTCGTGGGCTTCATCGCCGGGCTGATCACGTTCATCCCCTATCTCGGCGCGCTCATCGGGGGGGCGCTGGCGATCGGGCTGGGGCTGTTCCAGTTCTGGGGCGACTGGGTGTCGCTTGCCATGGTGGCAGGGATCTTCGTGATCGGACAGGTGGTCGAAGGCAACATCCTCACCCCGAAACTGGTGGGCGGCTCGGTGGGCCTGCACCCGGTGTGGCTTTTGCTGGCGCTCAGCGTCTTCGGCGCGCTTTTCGGCTTTGTCGGCATGCTGATCGCGGTGCCGGTGGCCGCCGCACTCGGCGTCGTCGCGCGCTTCGGCGTGGAGCAGTATCTCGACAGCCGTCTCTACCGCGGGATCACCGGGCAGCGGGACGGCGAGTGATGGCCGAACAGCTCAGCTTCGATCTGCCGGCCCGCACGGCGCGGGCGCGCGGGGATTTCTTCGTCGCGCCCTCGAATGCGCTGGCCGTGGCGATGATCGACACCGACACCGCCTGGCCCGGCGGCAAACTGGTGCTCACGGGCGACGCAGGGTCGGGCAAGACACATCTCGCCCATGTCTGGGCCGCCCGCACCGGGGCCGCCATCGTCGCCGCGCGCGATCTGACCGATGACACCGTGCCTGCGCTGGCCGCGGGCCCCGTCGCGGTCGAGGACGTGCCCGACATCGCCGCCGACGCCGCCGCGCAGACCGCGCTGTTTCATCTGCACAACCTCGTGCTGGCCAATGGTCACCGGCTCCTTCTCACCGGGCGGGGCGCGGCCCGCGGCTGGGGCCTGACGCTGCCCGATCTGCAAAGCCGGGTCGAAGGCGCCCAGGCCGCCCAGCTGCAGCCGCCCTGTGACCGGTTGCTTGCCGTGCTGCTGGCCAAGCTTTTCGCCGACCGCCAGATCACCCCGCGCCCCGATGTCATCCCCTATCTGCTGCGCCGTATGGAGAGGTCATTCGCCAGCGCGCAGGACATCGTCGCCCGGATCGACCGCGAAAGTCTGTCGCTCGGCCGCGCGGTGACGCGCGACCTTGCCGCGGCGCTGCTTGGCGGGGACGCGAAAGACGCCTAACCTGTCACCAATCCGTCATACCGCCCGGTGCATAAGCCCATCATGACCCTTGCCGATTTCCTGAAGTCCCCTTTTCCCGAACCGGAAGCCGTCGAAGATCTCGACATCACCGGGCCGGGACGGTTCTACAACCGCGAACTGAGCTGGCTCGGCTTCAACTGGCGCGTGGTGGAAGAGGCTCAGAACCCCCGCGTGCCGCTGCTTGAACGCCTGCGCTTCCTGTCGATCAGCGCCAACAACCTCGACGAATTCTACACCGTGCGCGTCGCAGGCCTGCGCGAACTGGCCCGCGCGGGCAACACGACACCCGCCGCCGACGGGCTGACGCCTGCCGAACAGCTTGTCCTCATCAACGAGAACGCGCGCAAGCTGATGCTGTCGCAGCAGAAAACGCTGGCCGGGCTCAAGGCCGAGATGGAGGGCGAGAACATCTCGATCCTCGACCCCGACGGGCTGACCGAGGCCGACCGCACCCATATCGACGACGTCTTCATGAAGCGCGTCTTCGCGGTCGTGTCGCCCCTCGCGATCGACCCGGCGCATCCCTTTCCCTTCATCCCGAACAACGGCTTCTCGCTCGCCCTGCAGCTGGAACGCACCAGCGACCGCCGCCCGTTGCAGGCGCTGCTGCCCATCCCCGCGCAGGTCGACCGCTTCATCCGCCTCCCGTCCGAGCCCGGCACGCACCGGTTCCTGCCGCTCGAATCGGTGCTTCTGCTGCAAATCCAGCGGTTGTTTCCCGGCTATAGCGTGCGAAACCACTTCGCCTTCCGGGTGTTGCGCGACAGCGATCTCGAAGTCGAGGAAGAGGCCGAAGACCTCGTGCGGGAATTCGAAGTCGCGTTGAAGCGCCGCCGCCGGGGCGAAGTGGTGCGCATGACCCATTCCGCAGGGGCGCCGGAAAAGCTCATGGCGCTGATCATGCGCGAACTGGGCGTCTCGGGCGCCGAGGTGGTCGAGATCGACGGCATGATCGGGGTCGCCGATCTCAAGGAACTGGTACTCGACGACCGGCCCGATCTGCTCTGGCCCAGCTTCACGCCCCGCGTTCCCGAACGCGTGCAGGACCATGACGGCGACATGTTCGCGGCGATCCGCCAGAAGGACATGCTGCTGCACCACCCGTACGAGACCTTCGACATGGTGATCCGCTTCCTCGCGCAGGCCGCGCGAGATCCGGACGTCGTGGCGATCAAGCAGACGCTCTACAGGACCTCGAAGAATTCCCCCATCGTCGAGGCGCTGTGCGAGGCGGCCGAAGACGGCAAGTCGGTCACCGCGCTGGTGGAACTCAAGGCGCGATTCGACGAAGCCGCCAACATCCGCCAGTCGCGGCGGCTGGAACGGGCGGGCGCGCATGTGGTCTATGGCTTTCTCGACCTCAAGACGCATGCGAAGATTTCCACCGTGGTGCGGCGCGAAGGCGACGATCTGGTCACCTATACCCATTTCGGCACCGGCAACTACCACCCGATCACCGCGCGAATCTACACCGATCTCAGCCTCTTCACCTGCGATCCACGGCTGGGGCGCGATGCGACGAAGGTGTTCAACTACCTCTCGGGCTATGCCCAGCCCGAGGAACTCGAAAATCTCGCCATTTCGCCCGTGACGCTCAAACCCCGCCTGCTGGACATGATCGAACGCGAAGCGGCCCATGCCGCCGCAGGCCGGCCCGCCGTGATCTGGGCCAAGATGAACAGCCTGATCGACCCCGAGGTGATCGACGCGCTTTATGCCGCAAGCCGGGCGGGCGTGAAGATCAGCCTGATCGTGCGCGGCATCTGCGGGCTGCGCCCGGGCATCGCGGGCCTGTCGGAGAACATCCGCGTCAAGTCGATCATCGGCCGCTTTCTTGAACATTCGCGCATCGTCTGCTTCGGCAACGGTTCGGACCTGCCGTCGAAGAAGGCGCGCGTCTTCATCTCGTCCGCCGACTGGATGGGCCGCAACCTCAACCGCCGGGTCGAAACGCTGGTCGAGATCGACAACCCCACCGTCAAGGCCCAGATCGTCAGCCAGGTCATGGCCGCGAACCTGGCCGATGTCGCACAAAGCTGGATCATGCGCCCCGACGGCACCTTCGCCCGCGCCGAGGTCGAACCGGGCACCTTCGCCTTCAACTGTCACCGCTTCTTCATGGAGAACCCCTCGCTCTCGGGCCGGGGATCGGCGGGCGCGTCGGACGTGCCGCAACTGACGCATGCCGACGACGGATGATTGACCCCGCCTGCGGGTTTGCGCATGGTGGCGCTGGATCATGCCTGGGGATCACATGAACATCCGACACGACAGCGCATCCCATGACTGGGGGCCGTTCGGTCGCCCCCTGTTCGAAGACCCCAGCGCCCGCGCGCTGGCCCGTGTGGGCGTGATCGACGTGGGCTCCAACTCGGTGCGTCTGGTCGTCTTCGACGGCGCGGCCCGCAGCCCCGCCTATTTCTACAACGAAAAGATCATGTCCGCGCTGGGTGCGGGCGTGTCGGAAACCGGCCGCCTGAACCCCGAAGGCCGCCGCCGCGCGCTGTCCGCGATCAAGCGGTTCAAGCTGCTGGCCGACGGCATGGGCCTGCCTACGCTCACCGCTGTCGCCACCGCCGCCGTGCGCGATGCCGAAGACGGCCAGGAGTTCCGCGACGAGGTGCTGCGCGAAACCGGCCTGCGCATCTGGGTCATCGACGGCGAGGAAGAGGCGCGTCTGTCGGCGCAGGGCGTGCTGCTGGGCTGGCCCGGCGCCTATGGCCTGATCTGCGACATCGGCGGGTCATCGATGGAATTGGCGGAAATCCGCGACGGGAAGGTGGGGCGACGGGTGACCTCCTCGCTCGGGCCGCTGAAGCTGCGGGCGCTGCCGGGCGGCGATGCGGGCCGCAAGGCCCATATCAAGACGGTGATAGAAGAGCTCGAGAAGAAGCTCGGCCCCCAGCGCGACCGGTTGTTCCTTGTCGGCGGGTCCTGGCGCGCCATCGCGCGCATCGACATGGAACGGCGCGGCTATCCGCTGCACGTGCTGCATGAATACCGCATGACCGCGACCGCCGTTCAGGAAACCGCGAAATTCATCGAGAAATCAGACCTGAACGCTCTGCGGTCCGCCTGCGGCATATCTGAGGCGCGCATGGTGCTGGTCCCTTACGCGATGGAGGTTCTCAAGCGCCTTGTCCGCACCTTCAAGCCAAGGGACATCGCCCTGTCGTCCTACGGCATCCGCGAAGGCATGCTGTATGAACAGATGCCCCAGCGCCTGCGCGACCGCGACCCCCTGATCGAGGCCTGCCGCTTCATCGAAGCCAAGGACGCCCGCCTGCCGGGCTTCGGCAAGACGCTCTACCACTTCGTGATGCCGCTGTTCCGCAGCGCGAACCCCGCCAAGCTGCGCATCATCAAGGCCGCCTGCCTCCTGCATGACGTGAGCTGGCGCGCCCATCCCGATTACCGGGCCGAGACCTGCTTCGACAACGCCACCCGCGCCAATCTGGGCGGGCTGACCCATTCCGAACGGGTCTTCCTCGGGCTTGCGCTGCTGCACCGCTACCGCAACAGCCGCGCGGGCACCCGGTTCGAAGCGCTTTACGAGCTGCTTGCGCCCGAGGGCCAGAAAGAGGCCGAAATCCTTGGCAAGGCCATGCGCTTCGGCGCGATGTTCTGGATGCAACCGGGCGAACCCATGGGTGAATTCCGCTGGTTCCCCCAGAAGAAGAAGCTGGAATTCCGCATTCCGGAGTCAGCCCTGCCGCTGTACGGCGAAGTGGCGCAGGCACGGCTGATGTCGCTTGCCTCCTCGCTGCAGGCCGAGGTCAGCGTGAAGACGATCCGGCGGTAAGCCTTACAGATCGACGGGGCCTTCCGGTGCCGGATCCTGCGGCGCGTCGTCCGGCGCCTGCTTGCGGCGGATGATGATGTCGCCATTGGGCAGCAGTTCCGGCGGGTGATAGACCGACCAGTCCTGCACCTGTTCAAGGATATCGGCCATGGCAGGCCCCATTTCGGCGATGAAGCCGCGCATGGCGGGCCCGACCTGTTCGGCCAGCCCAGCCAGATCGTCGAGCGCGGGCGCCATTTCGCCCCGCAGCCCTTCGAGGAACATCTCGGCCCCCCGCTGCATCAGGCTGCGCCCATCCTCCTCCGCATCCTGCGCGGCGGCGGGCAGGGCGAGGCAGATCAGAAGCGGCAGCGCGAACCGGGTCATGACGCCGATATAGGCGACCCGTCCCCGGTTTGTGAGTCCCCCTCACCGAGATCGAGCGTGACGGGAAAATGATCCGACGCCGCCAGCAGCGCCTCGCGCAATTCGGGGTCGGACCAGCAGCGCGGGTCGTCGAAGGGATGCCAGATGCGCCAGACGGGGGTCCGCGCCATCAGCTCTGGCGAGACGAAGACATAATCGAGCAGCGCCTGCAGAAAGCGCTTCTCGGGCTCGATGTAGAACCGCGCCGTGGTGGGCATGACCCCCAGACGCTGCTGCAGCGCGCGCCGCGCATGGGGGTCGACAAGCGCGCGCTCCCCCTCGCCCATCACGATCTCGACCGACGACCGCCCGAACAGCCCCTCATAGGCGTCCAGCCCCGGACCGTCGTTCAGATCGCCCAGCACGATCAGCGCCTCGCCCGCGTCGAGATGCGCCTCGATCCGCGCGCGCAGCCAGATCGCCTGCGCCAGCTGCTTGCGCCGGTTCTGGATCGCCATGCGCATCACCTCGTCATGCCCGCGCGCGCCATGGGGTGCCTTCGATTTCAGATGCACTCCGATCCAGCGCATCCGAAGCCCCCCCGCCGTCTCGACAGCCAGCTCGAGCGGCGGCTTGGAAAACCGCACCACATCCTCGGTCGCATCGATGTCGAGATCGATGCGGAACGTCCCGTCGAAGCGCGGCGCGGCCCCGCCCTCCTGCGGATCGTGGCGGGCGGAAAGCCGGTCGGGATCGAACAGAAGCGCGATCTCCTGCTGGGTTCCGTTGGCAAAGCCGATGACCGCCCGGCGCGTGCGCAGATCGAAGGTCGCCGCGAAGTGTTCCAGTGCGCGGACCGTGTCGCGCCGTCGGCTGCGGTCGGGCGCCTCGACGACAAGAAGGGCGTCTGCATCCAGCGCCACCATCACCTTGGCCACCGCCTCGGTCTGCTCTGCCCGGCTCACCCCGAAGCGCGCCGAAGGCCCGTCATCGGCGATCAGCCGGTCTTCCGCGTCAAAGAGCGCGTTGAACCATTCGATGTTCCAGGTGGCAATCCGCATCAGGCCCGCGCCGCCCGGATCTCCTCCCAGGCGCGGTTGATGTCGACCATGCGCCGTTCGGCCAGGCGGATCGCCTCTTCGGGCACGCCGCGCGCCAGCATCCGGTCGGGGTGGTTCTCGACCACCCGCGCCCGCCAGGCGCGGCGGATCTCCTGCAGCGTCGCGCCGGACGCCACCCCCAGCACGGCATAGGGGTCGGGCGGCGCATCCGGCACGAAGCGCGCCCGCAGCGCCCGGAAATCCGCCTCGGGCAGGCCGAAGATATCGGCGACCGTCTCGAGAAACCGGTTCTCGCCCGGGTGATAGAACCCGTCGGCCATGGCGATGTGAAAAAGCCCCTCCATCAGGTCGCACAGCGTCCCGCGGTCATCGGCGAACATCACGCGGATGCGCCTGGCATAGTCCTCGAACCCCGCCACATCCTGCCGGGCCAGGTTGAAGACCCGCGCCGCACCCGCCTCGTCCTCGCGCGCGATCTCGAAGACTTCGCGGAAGGCCGTCACCTCGTCGCGCGTCACCTGCCCGTCGGCCTTGGCCATCTTGGCGCCCAGCGCGACGACGGCAATGGCGAAGGCGACGCTGCGCTCGGGCGGCGTGCGCAAACGGTCGAAGACCGCGGCCAGGCTTTCGCCCTGGGCCAGCGCGGACAGCGCGTCGGTGATGCGGGTCCAGATCGACATGGGCCGCAGCCTACCGCGCGGCGGCCGCCGTGTCAGTGCGGCATCACAGGATTTTAAGCATCAACACAAGATCGAGCCATTGGCCGAACTTGCGCCCCACCTGCGGCATGC
>CAZNMV010000125.1:0-8473 GCA_964573835.1 uncultured Aestuariivita sp.
AGGACGGAGGCGGCAAAGCCGCCCAGATCGCCGATCACGCCGCCGCCGAAGGCCACGACCACGTCGCGGCGTTCGACCTTCCGGTCCAGAAGCCATTCGACCGCGCGCGAAAACTGCGGCCAACCCTTAGTCCCTTCGCCCGGCGGCAGGGCCAGTGCCTCCATCGTCACGCCGCCTGCGGCAAGGCCCGCGCGCAGCGCGTCCAGATGCAGCCCGGCCACGGTTTCGTCGGTCAGCACGGCGACCCGGGGCCGCGCCAGAAGCGGCGCGATCCGCGCGCCCGCCGCCGCGATCAGGCCCGGGCCAATCTCAACGTCATAGGCGCGCGCGCCCAGGTCCACATGCACGTTTTGCCGCATCACGCCTCAGCCAGAACATCGGGCCGCGTTGCCAGTGCCGCCAGCACCCTTTCGACCATCTGGTCGATGCTGACCGCCCCGTCCGACCGGACCCGCAGATCGGCCAGCGCATAGATCGGCGCGCGGGCCTCGTAAAGGGCGGCCAGCGTCGCGCGCGGATCGGGCGTGCGCAGAAGCGGCCGCGTTTCCTTGTGCCTGACGCGCTGCCACAGCACGTCGAGCGGCGCCTCGAGGCAGACCGCAACCCCCTGTTCGGTGATCATGCGGCGGTTGGCCTCGGACAGGAACGCCCCGCCCCCCGTCGACAGCACACCGGGGTCCGATTGCAGCAGGCGCGCGATCACCCGGGTTTCCTTGTCGCGGAAGAAGGGCTCGCCGTCGCGGGCGAAGATCTCGGGGATCGTCATGTTCGCCGCCGTCTCGATCTCGGCGTCACTGTCGAGGAACGGCACCCCCAGCCGCGCCGCCAGCGCCTTGCCGACGGCGGTCTTGCCGGCGCCCATCATGCCCACCATGACCACGGTCTTCCTCAGCGTCCCGGGTCGCTCCGGGGCTGCGGATGGCGCGGTCATGTGCTCATTTTCGCTCATGTTTATGTGAATGACGTGATCTTGTGCAAAACACCATATATATTCGGGCAAAACGGGCAGGCACAACGGGGACAGGGCAATGGGACGATTGTTGAGAGGTCTGATTTATCTTGTGGTCATCGGTTTCTTCGCACTGGTGGTCTATGCCTATCTGGGCCCCTATTTCGGGGCGGATTTCTCGGCCCCGCAAACCGAAATGCGCCAGCCCGTGCAACTTGACGGCAACTAGGGTGCGATCTGTCCCGCCCCTGGTGCTGGCCGGACTGGTCTGGGCGGGGACGGCGACCGCGCAGCAGCCCTTGTCGGTCATCGACTGGCTGAAGGACAACCCGGTCGAGATCGCGCCCGGCCCGGTCGGGCCGCCCGTCACCGACGGCGCGCACCTGCCGCAGATCGAGGTGCGCACACTCGACGCCGTCGCGGCGGCGGTGGGCCTCGTGCCCGAAACGGTGACCGGCCTCGCGCCCACGCTCTGGCTTGGCAGCGATCCCGCCGCCCTGTCCCGGCTGATCGCGGATGCGCCGGTCTCGGGCCATCCGGCGCTGCAGGCGCTGACCTATACCCTTCTTCTGACCGAGGCGCTGCCGCCCTCGGACCGCGCCGCGGCCGAGGCGCTGCTCCTGGCGCGCATCGACAAGTTGCTGGCGCTGGGCGCGATCGACCCCGCCAAGGCGCTGATCGAACAGGCGGATGCCACATCCTCGCCCGCGCTGTTCAGCCGCTGGGCCGACACCGCGCTCCTGCTGGGTGCCGAGGACGAGGTCTGCGCCCGTCTGTCCCGGTCACCGCAACTGGCCCCGGGCTATGATCTGGCGATCTTCTGCACGGCGCGGCGCGGCGATCTGTCGGCGGCCACCGTCCAGTATGACGCCGCAGTCGCCCTGAACCTGCTGCCCGAAGAGGCGATCGAACCGCTCGACCGGTTCCTGCACCCCGAGTTCTACGAAGAGGCAGGTCCCCTGCCCGTGCCCCGCGCGCCCTCGCCCCTTGTCTTCCGCCTGTATGAGGCGGTGGGCGAAGCCCTGCCAACCGCGCCCCTGCCCCGCGCTTTCGCCGCCGCCGACCTGCGCGACATCGTCGGCTGGAAGGCCCAGATCGACGCCGCCGAACGGTTGGCGCGCACGGGTGCGCTCACCCCCAACACGCTTCTGGGGCTTTACACCGACCGGCGGCCCGCCGCCTCGGGCGGGGTCTGGGACCGGGTCGAGGCGCTGCAGCGCTTCGACACCGCGCTGGCCACCCGCAGCCCGGACGCGGTGGCCAAGACGCTCCCCTCCGCCTTCCGCCGGATGTCCGAGGCCGGGCTCGATGTCGTCTTCGCCGATCTCTTCGCCGCCGATCTTGCCCGCGTCGCACTGGCTGGCGACAGCACCGCCGCCCGCGTCGCGCTGCGCGTCGCATTGCTGTCGCCCAACTACGAGACGCTGGCGCGCGACCTCGCCCCGACCACCCCTGCCGAAGCTTTCTGGGTCGCGCTCGCCGCAGGCACGCCTGGCACGGTGCCCGCGCCCGATGCGCTGTCTGACGCGATCGCGGCCGGCTTCGCCGCGCCCCCCGGCGCCCTGCCCCGCGGCCTGAGCCGCGACCGTCTCGGCGAAGCGATCCTGCGCGCCATCATCCTCTTCGATCAGGGGGCGAGCGGGAACCTCGCCGATCTGGCCGACGCCATCGCCATCTTCCGCGCGCTCGGGCTTGAAAACACGGCGCGCCGCGCAGCGCTGCAGCTTGCCGTGCGCAACGAAACGCGCAAGCCATGAGCCACGCGGATCTCGGGCGGATTGCGGCCTTTCTCGATGCGCAGGCGGCCGAGCTTGGCGCGGCGACGAATACGCTTCTCGCCTATGGGCGCGACCTGAAGGATTTCGCGGGCTGGCTCGCGCAGCGGGGCAAAGAGGTCGGCGCGGTCACACGCGAAGACATCGAGGCCTACCTGACCCATTGCGCCGATCAGGGCCTTGCCCGGTCGACCCGGGCGCGGCGGCTTTCGGCGATCAAACAGCTCTTCCGCTTCGGCTTTGACGAAGGCTGGCGCCCCGACAACCCGGCCCAGACCATCCGGGGCCCGGGCCGGGAAAAGCGTCTGCCACAGACGCTGGACGTGGCGGAGGTCGACCGCCTGCTGGCCGCCGCGCGGCGGCATGGGCGCAACGACCCCGAACGCCTGCGCAACACCTGCCTTGTGGAACTTCTCTATGCCACCGGCATGCGGGTGAGCGAGCTTGTCTCGCTGCCCGTGGCCGCCACGCGGGGCGACCCGCGCATGATCCTGATCCGCGGCAAGGGCGGCAAGGAACGGATGGTGCCGCTGTCGCCCTCGGCGCGGCGGGCGCTGGCCAACTGGATCGCCGGACTGGAGGCGACCCTGCCCGAAGGGGCCGCGCCCCCGCGTTTTCTCTTTCCGTCACGGTCGCGCGAAGGGCACCTGACGCGTCACCGCTTCTACCTCCTGATCAAGGAAATCGCGGTCGCTGCCGGGGTCTCTCCCGATCTGGTGACCCCGCATACGCTGCGCCACGCCTTCGCGACGCATCTGCTGGCCAACGGGGCCGACCTGCGGTCGATCCAGACGCTCTTGGGCCATGCCGATGTGGCCACGACCGAGATCTACACTCATGTGCTCGAGGACCGGCTGCGCGACCTCGTCTTCGACCACCACCCGCTGGCGCCCAAATCCCGCCGCGGCGAGTGAGGCGCCCGCGTCGCTATCCCCGCCCGATTGTCCCCCGCCCCTTGATCGCGGGGCGCGTCATGCCCATAACCTGCCCCGTCTGTCCTTTCGGAAACACGTTCCATGGAACCTTCCCTGGCCGTTCTTGACGGCACCTTCTGGATCACCGTTGCGGTGATCCTCTTCCTTCTGGTCCTGTCGGGCTTCTTCTCGGGGTCCGAGACGGCGCTGACCGCGTCCTCGCGCGGCAAGCTGCGCGCGCGTGCCGACCGGGGCGAACGCGGGGCGGCCCGCGCGCTCATGATCACGGAAGACAATGAACGGCTGATCGGATCGGTCCTTCTGGGCAACAACCTCGTCAACATCCTCGCCGCGTCGCTGGCGACGGCGCTGTTCACCCGTGTCTTCGGCGAATCGGGGGTGGCGCTGGCGACGCTGGTGATGACCTTCCTCGTGCTCATCTTCGCCGAAGTGCTGCCCAAGACCTATGCGATCACGAACCCGGAAAAGGCGGCCTCGGCCGTGTCGGCGCCGATTTCGGTTGTCGTGCGGGTCTTCGCCCCGGTCGTGGCCGCGGTGCGGCTTCTGGTGCGGGGGGTGCTGCGGCTCTTCGGCGTGCAGACCGACCCCGACATCCACATCATGGCCGTGCGCGAGGAAATCGCGGGCGCGCTCACGCTGGGCCATTCCGAAGGCGTGGTCGAAAAGGAAGACCGCGACCGCATCCTTGGCGCGCTCGACCTGTCCGAGCGCTTCGTGGAAGAGATCATGCTGCACCGCTCGGGCATCGAGATGATCGACGCCAGCCAGCCGCCGAAACAGGTGCTGGAACAGGTGCTGCGGTCGGCCCATACGCGCCTGCCGATCTGGAAGGACGACCCCGAGAACATCGTGGGCGTGCTGCATGCCAAGGACCTGCTGCGCGCGATGCACGGGATGATGGGCGACGGCAAGGTCGAGGAGGCCGAGCTGCAGACCATCGACATCATGACCATCGCGATGAAGCCCTACTTCATCCCCGAGACCACGACCCTTGACGACCAGATGCGTCAGTTCCTGCGGCGGCACACGCATTTCGCGCTGGTGGTCGACGAATACGGCTCGCTCCAGGGGCTGATCACGCTGGAAGACATCCTCGAAGAGATTGTAGGCGAGATCACCGACGAATTCGACACCGAGGCCAAGCTGCCCGTCCGCAAGGGCGAGGACGGGAATTTCTACGTCGACGGCGCCATGACCATCCGCGATCTCAACCGCGCGACCGACTGGACGCTGCCCGACGACGAGGCGAACACGGTCGCGGGGCTTGTCATCCATGAGGCGCAGACGATCCCCGTGAAGGGGCAGGTCTTTTCCTTCCACGGCTTCCGCTTCGAGGTGACGGCGCGCGACGGCAACCGGATCACCGGGCTGAAGATCCGCCCGCTCTGACGGCGCGGTTCAGGGGGGCTCTGCCCCCCTCGGCCCGTGCCGGGCCTCACCCCCCGGAGTTTACCGGGCAAAGTGAAGATCAGGCGCGCAGGCGTTCGCCTTTGGGATCGAAGGGCGGCGCGTGCAGGATGCGGGCGCGGTGCGGACGGCCGAGCACCATGACCTCGACCGTGTCGCCGGGTTCGGCCCCGGTGACATAGCCGAGTGCGAGGCTTGCCCCGACGGAATAGCCATAAGCGCCGGAGCTGACACGGCCCACGCCGCGGCCGTCCTTGAAGATCGGCTCTCCGCCCGAGGCATCGGCGTTCGAGGCGGTCACGTCGGCCTCGTCCAGCGCCAAGAGCACCAGCCGTTCGCGCGGCGCGTTGCCCATCACCTGCGCGGCGGCGGCGCGGTTGAGGAAGTCCTTGTCCATCTTGCAGAGCCGGTCGAGGCCCACTTCCTGCGGCCAGTATTCGGGGCTGTATTCGCGGCTCCAGCTGCCATAGCCCTTTTCGACACGCAGGCTCATCAGGGCGCGGCTGCCCACGGGACCCGCGCCGATGTCGCGGCCCGCATCCAGCAGCGCCGCGTAAAGGCGCACCTGGTCTTCGGCGCGGCAATGCAGTTCCCAGCCCAGATCGCCGGTGAAGGACACCCGCAGCGCCATGACCTCGACGCCTGCAATCTCGATCCGGGCCGAGGCCATGAAGGGGAAATCAAGCGTGGCGAGCGAGGCATTGGTCAGCCGCTGCAGAAGTTCGCGCGATCTGGGGCCCGCGACGTTGAACCCGCAATGGCTGTCGGTCAGGCTGTCCCATGTCGTATCCGCGGGCAGCGGCACCTGTTTGAAGAAGCGCTGGTGGTAGCGTTCCGCCATCCCCGACCCGATGACCCAGAATTCGTCGTCCGCCAGCCGCGTGACGGTGAAATCGCCCGCGATCCCGCCGCGCTTGCCGATCAGCGGCGTGAGGCAGGAGCGGCCCACCTTGGTGGGCATACGGTTGGCGAAGACGGCGTTCAGCCAGTCTTCGGCGCCGGGGCCGCGGCAGACATATTTCGCGAAGTTCGAGATATCGATGATGCCCGCGGCGTCGCGCAGCATCCGCGCCTCGCGCCCCACGCTGTCCCACCAGGGCTGGCGGGTGAAACCTGCGCTGTCGGGGGTGGCGGCGTCGAAATAAAGCGGGTGTTCCCAGCCGTAGTTGAGGCCGAAGACCGCGCCCATCCCCTTTTGCATCTCAAATGCGGGGCGCGTGCGGACGGGGCGGCCCGCGTCGCGTTCTTCGCCGGGGAAGTGGATCTTGAAACGGTGCGCATATTGGTCGCCCACCCGCGCCTTGGTGAAGTCGCGGCCCGCCCAGGCACCGAACCGCGCGAGATCCCAGGGGAAGAGGTCGAGCTTCGGTTCCCCTTCGATGATCCATTCCGCCGCGGCGCGCCCCATCCCGCCCGATTGCGAGAAGCCCGGGATGATCCCGTTACAACAGAAGTAGTTCGACAATTCCGGCACCGGCCCGAAGAGGACATTGGCGTCGGGCGACCAGATCATCGGGCCGTTGATCACCCGCTTGATGCCCGCCTCGCCCACTGCCGGGACGCGGTCGATGGCGCGCATCATGTTTTCCTCGATGCGTTCCAGATCGTCGGCGAACAGCTCATGCCCGAAGCCAAGGGGCGTGCCCTCTTCCGCCCAGAGCTTGAAGTTCCGCTCGTAAGCCCCGACAAGCAGGCCTTTTCCTTCCTGCCGCAGGTAATATTCCCCGTCCCGGTCGGCGACCGAGGGCAGGCGGCGGTCCATCGCGGCGATCTCGGGGATGGTCTCGGTCACGAAATACTGGTGCTCGGTCGGTTGGAGCGGCAGGGTCAGGCCCGCCATCGCCGCCACTTCGCGCCCCCAGAGACCGGCGGCATTCACCACCCACTGCGTGTGGATGTCGCCCTTGTCCGTGCGCACGATCCAGCTGCCGTCGGGCTGCTGTTCGGTGCCGGTGACGGGGGTGAAACGGTGGATCTCGGCGCCGCGCGCACGCGCGCCCGCGGCATAGGCGTTGGTCACGCCCGACGGGTCCACGTTGCCGCCATCGGGTTCATACATGATGCAGCGGATGCCGTCGAAATCGACCAGCGGGTGCAGGCGTTCCGCCTCGTCGCGGCCGACCTCGTAGAAATTCATGCCGTAAAGCTTCGCCTTCGCGGCCTGCAGGCGCAGCTGGTGTTCGCGCGCCTCGGTCTGGGCGAGATACAAGGACCCCGGCTGGAACACGCCGCAGCCCTGCCCCGTCTCGGCCTCGAGCTCCTTGTAGAGCGCCATGGTGTAATGCTGGATGCGGCTGATATTGGTGCTGTCATGCAGCCCGTGGATGTTGGCCGCCGCATGCCAGGTCGATCCGCTGGTCAGTTCCGACCGTTCGAGCAGGACGACATCGGTCCAGCCCAGTTTCGTCAGGTGGTAGAGGATGCTGCATCCGATGACGCCGCCGCCGATCACGACAGCCTGGGCATGGGTCCGCATGGGAAGGGTTCCTTGTTGGTCCGGCTTTTGGCCAACCTGACGGGGATTCGCGCGCATCACTTGCACATTCCCGACATGATCCGGCGTGTTTGCCCCCTTGCCCCCAGGCGGGCGGGCGGGCCGCAATTTCCGGACAGACCTGCCCAGACCGCGACACCATCTGTCGCTTTCGCGCAGCCAGAACGCCCCAGCCCGCGCTAGGATCGCGGCCAAACGAACACCGGAGGATACCCCATGAAAACCACCACCCGCGTCGTCGTGATCGGCGGCGGCGTCGTCGGATGCAGCGTGCTGTATCATCTGACCAAGCTTGGCTGGTCGGACGTGATGCTGCTGGAACGCCACGAACTGACCAGCGGCAGCACATGGCACGCGGCGGGCGGCTTTCATACGCTGAACGGCGACACGAACATGGCCGCCCTGCAGGGCTATACGATCCGCCTTTACAAGGAACTGGAAGCCATCACCGGCATGTCCTGCGGGCTGCACCATGTGGGCGGCATCACGCTGGCCGACAACCGCGACCGGTTCGACATGCTGGTGGCCGAACGCGCCAAGCACCGCTTCATGGGGCTGGAAACCGAAATCGTCGGCCCTGAAGAGATCGCGAAAATCGCGCCGATCACCAATCTCGATGGCATCATCGGCGCGCTTTACGATCCGCTGGACGGCCACCTCGACCCGTCGGGCACGACGCATGCCTATGCCAAGGCCGCGCGCATGGGCGGGGCCACGATCGAAACCCATTGCATGGTGCATGAAACCAACCAGCGCCCCGACGGCACCTGGGACGTGGTCACCGACAAGGGCGCGATCCATGCCGAGCACGTGGTCAATGCCGGCGGTCTCTGGGCGCGCGAGGTGGGCGCGATGGCAGGGGTCTATTTCCCGCTCCACCCGATGGAGCATCAATACATCGTCACCGACGACA
>CAZNMV010000126.1:0-8451 GCA_964573835.1 uncultured Aestuariivita sp.
GACATGAACGCCGCCGCGCGCCGCCTTGTGGGGCGGCGTGTCACCCGGCTCGACCATCTGTTCGCGCGGCTGCCGATGCGGGCGGGGGCGATCCTGCCCCTGTCGACCGCCGCTGGCACCTGCCCGGTCGTCGTGGCGGATGCGGGCGGGGCGGGCGAACGGCAGGTGGCTTTCCTGCCGGTGACCGATCCCGGCCCGCCCGCCGGTGACGCAGCCTTCGACGCGCTTCCGGTGGCGCTCATGACCCTGGCCCTGTCGGGCGATATCATCCGCGCCAACGCCGCCGCACAGGCGCTGATCGGGCGGGATTGCGCGGGCCGCCGCCTGTCGGATGTGGTCGAGGGGCTGGGCCGGTCGATCCCCGACTGGCTGCGCGACGCGGCCGCGCGCACGGGCGCCCCGCGCACCGAGGTCCTGCGACTGACCGGCCGCGAGGCCGAGACCTTCGTTCAGGTCACCGTCTCGCGCCCGCGCGACGGGGTGGGGGACATGCTGATCGCCGTGCTCAGCGACGCGACCGAGCTCAAGACGCTCGAGGCGCAATTCGTCCAGAGCCAGAAGATGCAGGCCATCGGCCAGCTGGCCGGGGGCGTGGCGCATGACTTCAACAACCTGCTGACCGCGATCTCGGGGTATTGCGATCTGCTGCTTCTGCGCCACGATACCGGCGACGAGGATTACGGTGATCTCATGCAGATCCACCAGAACGCCAACCGCGCTGCGGCACTGGTGGGGCAGCTTCTGGCCTTTTCGCGCAAGCAGACCCTGCGCGCCGAGGTGCTCGACGTGCGCGACACGCTCGCGGACCTCACGCATCTTCTGAACCGTCTGGTGGGCGAACGCGTGACGCTGAGCCTGCAGCACGACCCCGTTCTGGGTGCGATCCGGGCGGACCGGCGGCAGCTGGAACAGGTTCTCATGAACCTTGTCGTCAATGCCCGCGATGCCATGCCCGAAGGGGGCGAGATCCGCATCGTGACCGAGGCGCTGCAGCTGTCCCGCCCGATGGAGCGTGACCGCGCCAGCGTGCCTCCCGGTGACTATGTCTGCGTCAAGGTGATCGACCAGGGCACGGGGATCGCGCCCGACAAGTTGCAGAAGGTGTTCGAGCCCTTCTTCACCACCAAGCGCACGGGCGAAGGAACGGGGCTGGGTCTGTCCACTGCCTATGGCATCATCAAGCAGACGGGTGGCTTCATCTTCGTGGACAGCGCGCCCGGGGCAGGGGCCTGTTTCACGCTGATCCTGCCGGTCTGTTCCGACCTCGCTCTGCCCGACCCCGACGCGGCGGCGGCGCGGCGCAGGCCCACCCCGGTGCAGGGAAGTGGCGTCGTCCTTCTGGTCGAGGACGAGGCGCCGGTGCGCGCCTTCGCCAGCCGCGCTTTGCAGATGCGCGGGTTCACGGTGATCGAGGCCGCCTCGGCGGAAGAGGCGCTGGCGCTTCTCGCGGACCCGCGCCTGCATGTCGATCTTTTCGTCACCGATGTGGTGATGCCGGGCCTTGACGGTCCGTCCTGGGTACGCCGCGCGCGCGAAACGCGGCCCGATGTGGGGGTGGTCTTCGTGTCGGGCTATGCCGAAGGGGCCTTCGGCGGGAGCCTGCCCGATCTTGGCAATTCGGTCTTCCTGCCCAAGCCCTTTTCGCTGGCGCAACTGACCGAGACGGTGCGCGACCAGCTGGCCACCGCGCCCGTCGCCCAGCCCGGCCCGCTTCAGCCGATGCTGTCGTAAAGCGCGAAATCCTCGGCCGCGACAGCGCGCAGGCGGGCCCGCGTCGTTTCCGACAGATCGAGCGGCGCAGGCGGCGAGACATTCTCGCGCGCGGTCTCGATGGGCAGGCCCAGCCGGTCCTGCAGGAAGGCAGTGAGGCGGGGCTGGTCTTCGTAACGGAAAAGATGCGTGATCGGCAGGCCCTTGGGGCGGGTCTGCAGAAACTTGGCCTGGCTGCCCACATCGGCGAAGCCGGGCCTGTCGTCCCGGCAATAGGCCGCGACGAAGGCATCGAAATCCATGTCATGGGTCGCATTGGGCCGCCCCGCCATGAAGGGCCGGCGGCGATAGCGATACCAGCTGCCCAGCCAGTCAACCGGTTCGCGCATCACGGCGAGTGTTTCCATCTCGGCGTTGCAGACCTTCTCGAAGATCGGCCGGAAGAACCGGTCATAGCGGTAGAGCGGTGCATGTTTGAGGTCGGGCGGATCGCGCACCACGAGATCGGCATGCGGGCCGAGCGCGGATTCGAGCGCGGTCGTCCCCGTCTTCGGCACGGCGAGAATGACGAGCCTGTGCTTCACGAATACCAGCATGCGATCCTCTTCCGCGTCCCGCCACCCGGGACCATCAAGCGTAAACTAACCCTTAACCCTTTTGCGAAACAGTGGGTGCAATGCAATTTGCTGTTGAAATGTTCCCGTTTTGATCCCATAAGGAACAAGAGGTGAACAAAGCAGTGATTGCCGCCCCCGGCCGGCTGTGACAGAAGGAAGGCAGAACCCCATGGCAGACCTGTTGACGATGAAAAGCAAGACGACCCCTGACAAGCAGAAGGCGCTCGACAGCGCGCTGGCCCAGATCGAACGGCAGTTCGGCAAGGGCTCGATCATGAAACTGGGCGGCGACAACCCGCTGCCCGAGATCGAGGCGAGCTCGACAGGCTCGCTCGGGCTCGACATCGCGCTTGGGATCGGCGGCCTGCCGATGGGGCGGATCGTGGAAATCTACGGGCCGGAAAGCTCGGGCAAGACCACGCTGACGCTGCACTGCATCGCCGAACAGCAGAAGAAGGGCGGCGTCTGTGCCTTCGTCGATGCGGAACACGCACTTGATCCGCTTTATGCGCGCAAGCTCGGCGTCGATCTGGACGAACTGCTGATCAGCCAGCCCGATACGGGCGAACAGGCGCTGGAGATCACCGACACGCTGGTGCGGTCGGGCGCGGTGAACATGGTGGTTGTCGATTCGGTCGCGGCGCTGACGCCGAAGTCGGAACTCGAAGGCGACATGGGCGATTCCAGCGTCGGCGTTCAGGCCCGCCTGATGAGCCAGGCGATGCGCAAGCTGACCGGCTCGATTTCGCGGTCGAACTGCATGGTCATCTTCATCAACCAGATCCGCATGAAGATCGGCGTCATGTTCGGCAGCCCCGAAACGACGACGGGCGGCAATGCGCTCAAGTTCTATTCCTCGGTCCGGCTCGACATCCGCCGCATCGGGTCGATCAAGGACCGCGACGAGGTCGTGGGCAACGCCACCCGCGTGAAGGTCGTCAAGAACAAGGTGGCGCCCCCCTTCAAGCAGGTGGAATTCGACATCATGTATGGCGAAGGCATCTCGAAGACGGGCGAACTGCTCGATCTCGGCGTCAAGGCCGGGGTGGTCGAGAAGTCGGGCGCCTGGTTCAGCTATGGCGACGAACGCATCGGGCAGGGGCGCGAGAACGCCAAGACCTTCCTGCGCGAACATTCCGCCATCGCGACCGAGATCGAGGACAAGATCCGCGCGGCGCATGGCCTCGACTTCGGCATGTCGGACGAGGACGGGCGGGGCGACGACATCCTCGAAGCCTGAGGCACGACACGCAGACGGGGACTGCAGAAACCCCCCGGTCCCGGTCGCGGGGGCCGAGAATATCCCGGAACAGGGCGGTCGGCGGGCCGCCCTGTTTCGTATCGCGCTGCCTGTGGACAGTGTGGGGCCGCGCCGCTATGTCAGGCGGACCGCCGAAACTGCAAGGATGCCTGCCCAAGATGGCCAGCCTGAACGACATCAGATCGACCTTCCTCGACTATTTTGCCAAGCAGGGGCACGAGGTCGTGGCGAGCTCTCCCCTCGTGCCGCGCAACGATCCGACGCTCATGTTCACCAATTCGGGCATGGTGCAGTTCAAGAACCTCTTCACCGGGGTCGAGCATCGCGACTATTCCCGCGCCACCACCGCGCAGAAATGCGTGCGCGCCGGCGGCAAGCACAACGATCTCGACAACGTAGGCTATACCGCGCGCCACCACACCTTCTTCGAGATGCTGGGCAATTTCAGCTTTGGCGACTATTTCAAGGCCGAAGCCATCCCCTTCGCGTGGGAGCTGATCACGCGCGAACTGGGCGTCGACGCCAAGCGGCTGCTGGTCACCGTCTATCACACCGACGACGAGGCGGCGGATATCTGGAAGAAGGTGGCGGGCCTGCCCGATGACCGCATCATCCGCATTCCCACGAATGACAATTTCTGGATGATGGGCCCGACCGGCCCCTGCGGACCCTGTACCGAGATCTTCTTCGATCACGGCGACAAGTACTGGGGCGGCCCCCCGGGCAGCCCGGATGAAGACGGCGACCGTTTCGTCGAGATCTGGAACCTCGTCTTCATGCAGTACGAACAGTTCGAGGACGGCTCGCGCCGCGAACTGGCCGCGCAGTCGATCGACACCGGCATGGGGATCGAACGGGTTGCGGCCCTTCTGCAGGGCACGAATGACAATTACGCCACCGATCTGATCCGCAGCCTGATCGAGGCGGCGGCCGACGCCACCTCGACCGATCCCGACGGGCCGGGCCGTGTGCATCACCGGGTGATCGCCGATCACCTGCGGTCGACCTCTTTCCTGATCGCCGACGGGGTGATGCCCGCCAATGACGGGCGCGGCTATGTGCTGCGCCGCATCATGCGCCGCGCCATGCGCCACGCGCATCTCCTGGGCGCGCAGGACCCGCTGATGCACCGGCTTGTCCCCGCGTTGGTGCGCCAGATGGGCGCCGCCTATCCTGAACTTGGCCGCGCGCAGGCGCTGATCGAAGAGACGCTCAAGCTGGAAGAGACGCGGTTCAAGCAGACGCTCGACCGGGGCCTGCGGCTTCTGGACGACGAACTGGCGCAACTGCCCGAAGGCGCCGATCTGCCGGGGCAGGCGGCGTTCAAGCTTTACGACACCTATGGCTTCCCGCTGGACCTCACGCAGGATGCGCTGCGCGAGAAAGGTCGCGCGGTCGACACCGCGGGCTTCGACAGCGCCATGGCCGAACAGAAGGCCAAGGCGCGCGCCGCCTGGGCCGGATCGGGTGAAGCGGCGGATGCGACCGTCTGGTTCGACGTGGCTGACGCGCACGGCGCGACCGATTTCTTGGGCTATGACACCGAAACCGCCGAAGGCCAGATCGTCGCCATCCTGCGCAACGGTGCCGCTGTCGACAGCGCCAAGGCCGGCGAGAGCGTCCAGATCGCGCTGAACCAGACGCCGTTCTACGCCGAAAGCGGCGGCCAGGTGGGTGACAGCGGCGAGATCCGCACCGATGCGGGCACGATCCGCATCACTGACACCCGCAAGGCCGCGGGCGTCTTCGTCCATATCGGGGAAGTGACCCAAGGCACCATCACCCGGGGCGATGCAGCGGTTCTCAGCGTCGATCACGCCCGCCGCAGCGCCATCCGCGCCAACCATTCCGCCACGCACCTCCTGCACGAGGCGTTGCGCGACCGGCTGGGCGCGCATGTGGCGCAGCGCGGATCGCTCAATGCGCCGGACCGGCTGCGGTTCGATTTCAGCCATGCCAAGCCGCTGTCGGCGGATGACATCGCCCATGTCTCGGCCGAGGTGAACGCCTATATCCGCCAGAATGCCCCGGTCGAAACGCGTATCATGACGCCGGATGACGCCCGCACCATCGGCGCGCAGGCGCTGTTCGGCGAGAAATACGGCGACGAGGTGCGCGTGGTGTCGATGGGCCGCCAGGCAGGGTCGGGCAAGGGCCATGGCGGGACGACCTATTCGATCGAATTGTGCGGCGGCACGCATGTCGCGCGCACCGGCGATATCGGCGCCTTCGCCATCGTGCAGGACGCGGCCTCGGCCGCCGGCGTGCGCCGGGTCGAGGCGCTGACCGGTCAGGCAGCTCTTGACTGGCTGGCCGAACAGGCGGGCGCCTTCGCGGCGATGCGCGACCAGCTCAAGGCCCAAGGGATCGAGGATGCCCGCGCCAAGCAGGCCGATCTGATCGCACGGGCCCGCGCACTGGAAACAGAGGTGGCGCAATTGCGCCGCGATCTGGCGCTGTCGGGCGGCGGCAAGTCCGAACCCGAGGCACGCGAGGTGGGCGGTGTGAAACTGATCGCACAGGTGGTCAGCGGCGTGACCGGCCGCGACCTGCCGCCGCTGATCGACGCGCACAAGGCGCGCCTGGGGTCGGGGGCGGTGCTGCTCATCGCCGGGGCGGACGGCAAGGCGGCGGTGGCCGCGGGCGTCACGCAGGATTTGACAGATCGGGTGTCGGCAGTTGATCTTGTGCGGGCGGCGGTTGCCGAATTGGGCGGCAAGGGCGGCGGCGGACGCGCCGACATGGCCCAGGGCGGCGGTCCGGATGTCGACCGCGCGGATGCGGCCATCGCGGCGGCGGTCAAACTGCTGGAGGGTTGAGAAATGGGTGCACTCTGGATCGCGCATGTGACGGTGACGGACGAAGAGGCCTACGCCAAGTATGCGGCGCTGGCCACGCAGGCCATAGCCGATCACGGCGGCGTCTTCATCGCGCGCGGCGGGCGCTTCGTGCAGCTGGAGGGCCAGGCACGGCCGCGCAACGTGGTCGCGCGGTTCCCGTCGGTCGAGACAGCAGAAACCTGTTATAATTCAGAGGTTTATCAGCGTGCTTTGAGCCACGCCCGCGATGCTTCGGAACGTGAGCTGCTGATCGTCGAGACGACCGAGTAGGCGATGACCGCCGCCCACCTGTGGCCGATCCTGATGCTGATCGCCTCGAACGTCTTCATGACGATCGCATGGTACGGGCATCTGAAGTTTCCCACTGCGCCGCTGCTGGTCGTCATCTTCGCCAGCTGGGGCATCGCGCTGATCGAATACATGCTGGCGGTGCCCGCCAACCGGATCGGGCACCGGGTCTATACCGCGGCGGAACTGAAGACGATTCAGGAGGTCATCACCCTGATCGTCTTCGCGGTCTTTTCGGTCACTGTGCTGAAAGAGGCGATCACGCTCAACCACGTGATCGGTTTCTCGCTGATCGCCGCCGGGGCCGCGGTGATCTTCCGCGGCCCGTTCTGAGCGTCACGACGCCTTCGACATCCGCTTGCGTTCATGCGGGTCAAGGAAACGCTTGCGCAGGCGGATCGCGTTCGGCGTCACTTCGACCAGTTCGTCATCGTTGATATAGGCGATCGCCTCTTCCAGTGAGAACTGGATATGCGGGGTCAGGCGCACCGCTTCGTCGGTGCCGCTGGCGCGCACGTTGGTCAGTTTCTTGCCCTTGAGCGGGTTCACTTCCAGATCGTTGTCGCGGCTGTGTTCGCCGATGATCATGCCCTCATAGACCGCCGCCTGCGGGCCGATGAACATCCGCCCGCGTTCCTCGAGGTTCCAGAGCGCATAGGCCACGGCCTGTCCGTTCTCCATCGAAATGAGCGCGCCTGCCCGGCGGCCCAGGATCGGGCCCTTGTGCGGCGCCCAGGAATGGAAGACGCGGTTCAGAACGCCGGTGCCCCGGGTGTCGGTGAGGAATTCGCCGTGATAGCCGATCAGCCCGCGCGACGGCACCAGCGCGATGATGCGCGTCTTGCCCGCACCGGCGGGGCGCATTTCCGTCATCTCGCCGCGGCGGGGGCCGGTCACTTTCTCAATCACGGCGCCTGCGTAATCGTCATCGACGTCGATGGTGACTTCCTCGATCGGCTCGAGCGTCTCTTTTCCTTCCTCGCGGAAGATGACCTGCGGGCGCGAGATCGACAGTTCGAACCCTTCACGGCGCATGTTCTCGATCAGGACGCCCATCTGGAGTTCGCCACGGCCCGCGACCTCGAAGGCTTCGCCGCCGGGCGTGTCGGTGACCTTGATGGCGACGTTCAATTCCGCCTCTTTCATCAGACGGTCGCGGATGACGCGGCTTTGCACCTTCTTGCCGTCGCGGCCTGCCAGCGGGCTGTCGTTGATCCCGAAGGTGACGCTGATGGTCGGCGGGTCGATGGGCTGGGCGGGCAGGGGGGTGCTGATCGAGGTGTCGCACAGCGTGTCCGCCACCGTCGCCTTGGTCATGCCTGCGATGGTGACGATATCGCCTGCCTCGGCCACGTCGATGGGCGCCTGTCCAAGGCCCCGGAAGGCAAGGATCTTGGTCACGCGGAAGCGTTCGATTTCGGACCCGTCGCGGGCCAGCGCCTTGATCGTAACGCCGGTCTTCATCCGGCCCGATTCGACGCGACCGGTCAGGATGCGGCCGATGAACGGGTCGGCCGACAGGGTGGTGGCCAGCATGCGGAAGGGTTCATCCGCCTGCGCAAGCTGCGCGGGTGCGGGCACATGTTTCAGGATCAGATCGAAGAGCGCATCCAGCCCCTTGCGCGGCCCGTCAAGCTCGGTGTCCGCCCAGCCCGCGCGCCCCGAGGCATAGAGATGCGGAAAGTCGAGCTGATCGACGACGGGGCTGGGGTTGGTGCCGGGTTTTTCCCGTTGC
>CAZNMV010000127.1:0-8399 GCA_964573835.1 uncultured Aestuariivita sp.
CCCCCCCCCCCCCCCCCCCCCCCCCCCCCCCCCCCCCCCCCCCCCCCCCCCTCGGTCGGACCGGCGCAGCCGGTCCGAAACATCTCACTCCGCCGCCATCTTCCGCGCGCGGCGCTTCTCGGCATGGGCAAGGGCCGCCTCGCGCACCCAGGCGCCATCGTCCCAGGCCTTGCGGCGGGCCTTGATGCGGTCCTTCGCCATCGGCCCGTGGCCCTTGACCACGCGCCAGAACTCGTCCCAGTCGATGGGGCCGTGATCGTAGCCGCCCTTGTCCTCGTTCCACTTCAGGTCCGGGTCGGGGATGGTGAGGCCAAGGTATTCCGCCTGAGGCACGGTCGCGTCGATGAACTTCTGGCGCAACTCGTCGTTCGAGAAGCGCTTGATCTTCCACTTCATCGACTGGTCGCCATGGGTGCTTTCGCTGTCATGGGGGCCGAACATCATGATCGACGGCCACCACCAGCGGTTCAGGCTGTCCTGCGCCATCGCCTTCTGTTCGGCCGTGCCGCGCGCCAGCGTCATGACGATCTCGTAGCCCTGGCGCTGGTGGAAACTTTCTTCCTTGCACACGCGGATCATCGCGCGGGCATAAGGCCCGAAGGAACAGCGGCAGAGCGGGATCTGGTTCATGATCGCCGCACCGTCGACCAGCCAGCCGATGGTGCCCATATCGGCCCAGCTCAGCGTCGGATAGTTGAAGATCGACGAATACTTGGCCCGCCCGTCGAGCAGTTCTTCGGTCATTTCCTCGCGGCTCACGCCCAGCGTTTCGGCCGCGGCGTAAAGGTAAAGACCATGCCCGCCCTCGTCCTGCACCTTGGCCAAGAGCGCCGCCTTGCGCTTGAGGCTGGGCGCGCGGGTGATCCAGTTGCCTTCGGGCAGCATGCCCACGATTTCGGAATGCGCGTGCTGGCCGATCTGGCGCACCAGCGTGCGGCGATAGCCTTCGGGCATCGCGTCGTTGGGCTCGATCTTTTCTTCCGCGTCGATGCGTTTCTGGAACGCCTCGAGGAAGTCCGGTGATTCCGTGGTGCGCCCGTCGGCGCCGATCAGACCCTGGCTGTACATGTGCTGAGGTTCCTCCAAACCGATAGGTGGAATATATGTTACGAAACTTATCGACGCAACGATTTTTTGTAACACTTGCCAGCGCCCCCCCTGCGGCCCCATCAAGGGCCATGGCCAAGACATTGCTTTCCTTCGGACATGGGTATTCGGCGCAGGCGCTGGCGCAGCTCCTGATCCCGCAGGGCTGGCGCGTGATCGGCACGACGCGAAGCCCCGGCAAGCTGGACGCGATTCGCGCCACGGGGGCCGAAGCGGTGGTCTTCGGCACCGACGGGGTGCACGCGGCGCTGGACGCGGCTACGCATCTTTTGTCTTCCGCTGCGCCCGAGGTCGGGGGCGATCCGGTGCTGGCGGAATACGGCGCGGCCATCGCCGATGCGGCGCCGCGTCTGGACTGGGCGGGGTATCTCTCGACCACCGGCGTCTATGGCGACCACGGCGGCGGCTGGGTGGACGAGGCGACGCCGCTCATCCCCACAACACGGCGGGGCCAGTGGCGGAAAGAGGCGGAAGCGGCCTGGGAAGCGATCCCCGGCCTGCCCCTGCACATCTTCCGCCTCGCGGGCATTTATGGTCCCGGGCGCGGGCCGTTCGAAAAGGTCCGCCAGGGCACGGCGCGGCGGATCGTGAAGGAAGGTCAGGTCTTCAGCCGCATCCATATGGACGACATCGCGCAGGTTCTGGCGGCGTCCATCGCGCGGCCGAACCCGGGCGCGGCCTACAATCTCTGCGACGACGACCCGGCCCCGCCCGAGGATGTGATCGAACATGCCGCGCGCCTTCTGGGCCTGCCGGTGCCGCCCGCCGAACCCTATGAGACGGCCGAGATGACCGAGATGGCGCGCAGCTTCTACGCCGAAAGCAAGCGCGTCAGGAACCACCGGATCAAGGACGAGCTGGGCGTGCGCCTCATCCATCCCGATTACCGGTCGGGGCTGGCGGCGCTGCTGGCGGGCGGCGATTAGACCCTTTTGCCCTGCATCAGGCGCGGCAGGTCGCCGGTCAGGCCTGCGGCTTCGCGGATGAAGGCGCGGCGCAGGCCGGGCAGGGCGTTCACCACCCCCATGCCGATGTCGCGGCCCAGCCGCAGCAGCGGGTTGTCGTTCGAGAACAGCCGGTTGAACGCATCCGTCGCCAGTGCCAGCGTCGTGGTGTCGAAGCGCCGCCATTGCTGGTAGCGCGCCAGCACGTCCGCCGCGCCGATATCCTCGCCCCGCCTTGCCGCGAGCGTCAGAACCTCGGCCAGCGCGCCGACGTCGCGCAGGCCCGCGTTCAGGCCCTGCCCCGCGATCGGGTGCACGCCATGCGCCGCGTCCCCGATCAGGGCAAGTCTGTCGCCGACGAAGGACTTCGCCAGCGTCAGGTTCAGCGGATAGGTAAAGCGTTTGCCCGCCAGCCGGATGTCGCCCAGAAAGCTGCCGAAGCGCGGGCGCAATTCGTCGAGATAGGCGTCGTCGTCCAGCGCGTTGATGCGCGCGGCCTCAAGCCCGGTCTCGGTCCAGACGATCGAAGACCGGTTGTCGGTCAGCGGCAGGATGGCCAGAGGCCCCGCAGGCATGAAGAACTGATACGCGATCCCGCCATGGGGCCTGTCATGTCCGACCGCGCAGACCAGCGCCGTCTGCCCGTATCCCCAGCCCATGCGGCCGATCCCGGCGCGCTGGGCGGTGCCGCTCTGCCGTCCGTCCGATCCGACGAGAACGCGCGCGGTCAGGGTGCGGCCGTCCTCCAGCGTCACCTCGGCGCTTTGGCCGTGGACAGCCTGCGCGATGACCGTCGCGCCCGCGATATGGGTGATGGCCGCCTCGCCTGCCATGGCGTCAAGGAAGGCGCGGCGCAGATGGCGGTCTTCGACCATGAAGCCCATCGGGCCTTCCTCGATCTCGGCATGGTCGAATTCCATCAGGAAGGGCGACGGCCCTTCGCCCGCGCGCCCATCGGTGACCTTGATCGCCAGCATGGGCTGGGCGTGGTCGGCGATCTGCGGCCAGATGCCGATGGCCGCCAGAAGCCGCTTCGACGCCAGCGCCAGCGCGTAAGACCGGCCGTCGAACCCGTGGTCGCGGCGGGCGTCTTCGCCCAACGCGTCAATCACCGTCACGGTGAACCCCGCCTGCGCCAAGGCGAGGGCGAGTGCGGGGCCGTTCAGACCGCCGCCGACGATCAGGATATCGCTGTCCGTTGTCATGGTCCGGAATATGATCGCCGGTCCGGGATTGTCCATGCGCGGTCCTGTCGCTACCGTCGCGCAGTCGGACGAAGGGAGACGGAAGATGCGGGACTGGCTGGGCATGACTGCGGCGGATCTGGGCCGCGGGATCGGGCGGGGCGAGATCGACCCGGTGGACCTGGCCGAGACCTTCCTGACCGCCATCGCAGAGCATCCCGAGGCCGACCGCATCTATGCCCGCCTGACCCCCGACCGCGCATTGGCCGAGGCGGAAGCGGCCGCCAAGCGCGCCGCGCTCAAACAGCGGCGGTCGGTGCTGGACGGCGTGCCGATCAGCTGGAAGGACCTGTTCGACACTGCCGGCACCGTGACCGAGGCGGGCTCGGCCCTCCTCAGGGGCCGGGTGCCCGACCGGGATGCGACGGTCCTGGTAAACGCGACCCAGGCGGGGCTTGTCTGCCTTGGCAAGACGCATATGAGCGAACTGGCCTTTTCCGGGCTGGGCATGAACCCGATCACCGCGACGCCCCCTTGCGTGAACGACGAAGGCGCGGTGCCGGGCGGGTCGTCTTCGGGGGCGGCGGCGTCGGTCGCCTTCGGGCTGGCACCTGCAGGCATCGGGTCGGATACCGGCGGATCGGTGCGCATTCCGGCGGCGTGGAACGATCTTGTCGGGCTGAAGACGACCGCGGGGCGGCTGACGCTGGAAGGGGTCGTGCCGCTTTGCCTGAAGTTCGACACCATCGGCCCGCTGACCCGCAGCGTCGAGGATGCGGCGTTGCTGCTTGGCGCGCTCGAAGGCAAGCGCGCGCCCGATCTGGCCGGGGCCAGCCTGCAGGGCCGCCGGTTCGCGGCGCTGCAGACCGTGGTTCTGGACGATATCCGCGATGCGCCGCTGGCGGCTTATGAGGCTTCGCTGGCGCGTCTGGCCGAAGCAGGTGCGGTGATCGAACCGCTCGAGGTGCCCGAGCTGGCCGCCGTGATGGGCCTGTCGGGCGTTCTCTACACGACCGAGGCCTATGGCCTGTGGCGCGACGTGATCGAGGCCAACCCCGACGCGATGTTCCCCGAGATCCTGACCCGGTTCCGGCAGGGCAAGACGCATTCGGGGGCCGATTATGTCGCCGCCTGGGCGCGGATCGAAGCCGCGCGCGCCGCCTGGGATGCGGCGACCGCGCGCTATGATGCCGTGCTGGCGCCCACCGCGCCGATCCTGCCGCCCGATGCGCGCCGTCTGGCCGAAGATCATGACTTCTACCTGACCGAGAACCTTCTGGCGCTGCGCAACACGCGGGTCGGCAACCTGATGGGGCTGTGCGCGCTGACGCTGCCCACAGGCGTGCCGTCCTGCGGGCTGATGCTGATGGGCCGTCCCGGGCTGGACGAGGCGCTTCTGCGCATCGGCGCCGCCGCCGAAGCGGCCTTGGCCTAAATGCCACAACGCCCTCATGCCGTTCAGCTTTTTCTGGACGGACCGGGGTGCCGCATGTAACTTCCGGTCAAACGGGGCGCAAACGACCCCGGACCAGAGGCAGCAGTGATGGATTTCCCCGCGCGGTTCGCGAACCTACCGGCCTATGCTTTCCCGCGTCTGCGGGCGCTTCTGGACGTGCATGAACCGGGCGGGCCGGTCACCCACATGACCATCGGGGAACCGAAACACGCCTTTCCGTCCTGGGTGACCGAGGAAATCGTGGCCCATGCCAAGGGCTTCAACGATTACCCGCCGAATGAGGGCACACCGCAGCTGCGCGGCGCGATCAGCGACTGGGTCGCGCGGCGCTATGGCGTGACGCTCGACCCCGACACCCAGGTCATGGTGCTGAACGGCACGCGCGAGGGGCTATACAACGCCGCCATGGCGCTTTGCCCGGAAACCAAGAAGGGCCGCCAGCCGGTGATCCTGTCGCCGAACCCGTTCTACCAAGTCTACATGATTGCGGCGATTTCGGTGGGGGCGGAACCCGTCTTCGTGCCCGCCACGGGGCAATCGGGGCATCTGCCCGATTACGGATCGCTGCCCGTCGATGTGCTGAACCGCACCGCCATCGCCTATATCTGTTCGCCCGCCAACCCGCAGGGCGCGGTGGCGACCGAAGGCTATTGGCGCGACCTGATCGCGCTGGCGGAGAAGCACGATTTCCGCATCTTCGCCGACGAATGCTATTCCGAGATCTATCGCGACACGCCCCCCGTGGGCGCGCTCGAGGTTGCGGCCAAGATGGGGGCCGACCCCGACCGCGTCGTGGTCTTTCATTCGCTGTCGAAGCGGTCGAACCTGCCGGGGCTGCGGTCGGGCTTCATGGCGGGCGGTGCGCGCAGCATCGCCGCGGCCAAGGTGTTGCGCGCCTATGCCGGCGCCCCGCTGCCCGGGCCGATCCAGGCGGCGTCAGCCAAGGTCTGGGCGGACGAAGATCACGTGGTCGAAAACCGCCGCCTTTACGCCGAGAAATACGCCATTGCCGACGACATCCTGGGCCATGTACCGGGATACATGAGCCCCGAGGCCGGTTTCTTCCTGTGGCTGCCCGTCACTGACGGCGAGACGGCTGCACTGAAGCTCTGGCGCGAGACGGGGGTGCGGGTGCTGCCGGGTGCCTACCTGTCGCGCGATGCGGAAGGTGGCAACCCGGGGCAGGGATACATACGGGTCGCGATGGTGGCCCCTGAGGACGAGATGGCGCACGGGCTGACCCGCCTGCGCGACTGTCTCTTCGCATGACGGACGAGGGACGAAGATGGCTTCACTGAATACCCGCGGCCGCGATCCATTGCTGGACAGTTCCATGCAGGCCGCGATCGAACGGCGCAGCAAGGAGCTTGTTGGCCTTGTGCTGATCGCACTGGGTGTCATGGCGGCGATGATGATCGGGTCCTACACCCCCGACGATCCGAACTGGATGGTGTCGACCGACGCGCCGGTGCAGAACCTGCTCGGCCGTTTCGGCGCGTCAATCGCCGCGCCCTTGTTCATGATCGTGGGCTGGGGCAGCTGGGCGATCGCGCTGATCCTCGTTGTCTGGGGTCTGCGGCTTGTGCTGCACCGGGGCGAAGACCGCGCCATGGGGCGGCTGATCTTCGCGCCGATCGCGGTGGCGCTGTGTTCGATCCATGCCGCCACGCTGGTGCCGGGGGCCGACTGGAAGGCCGTTCATTCCTTCGGGCTGGGCGGTCTGTTCGGCGATACGGTGATGGGCGCACTGCTGACGATGCTGCCCTTCGGGACGATGGCGGAAATCCGGATCCTGTCGCTGGTCATGGCGCTGGCGATGGTGATCATGGGGCTGTTCGTGCTGGGCTTTTCCAGGCCCGCGGTGATGCGCGTCCTGCGCTATGTCGCGCTGGGCATCGTCATGGTCTATGCCGGGCTCATGACGGTTCTGGGCCGGGGTGCCGGGCAGGCGGTTCAGCTTGCACAGGCATTGCAGGCGCGTCAGGCCGAACGCCGCGCGCAGGCCGCGTTGGCGCCCGATCCCGTGGTCACCCGCGCGCACAGCGCCATGGCCGAACCGCCGCTGAACCGTCCTGCTCCCCCTGTCGTGCGCGCGCCGGTGGTGCCGCCGCGCGTCACCACCGAACCCGAACCCGCCCCGCGCGGTGGGCTTCTGGGGCGCATGCCGTCGCTGATGCGGCGGTCCGACCCGCTGCCCGAACCCGAACTGGTCGAAAGCTCTTTCGTGGCCGATGCCGTGCCGCTAGGCGAAGACCGCATCCGCGCCAAGATTTCCGATGCGGTCCGGTCGCGGCTGACCGCGCCGAAACCCGCCGCGCCGCCCGCGCCCGAACCGCTCCTGACGCGCGGGCTGGGGCGCAGGCCCGAACCGCTGATCTACAAGCCCGCCGTCCTGCCGCCCGCGCCGCCCCCCTATCTGGACGAGATCGAGGAGGACGAACCCGGCATCGCGCCGCTGCCGCTCGAGGAACCCGAAACCTTTGCCGCCGCGCGCATCCCGGTCGCAGAGCCGCGCAAGGTCGTGCAGAACCCGGCCCGTCGTGCGCCCGCCCCGTCGCGCCGCGCGCAGGCCGAGGCGCAGCCCGGGCTGGCCTTTGACGAGACGGCGTCGGATTACGAACTGCCGCCGCTGAACCTTCTGGAAAACCCCATCGAGATCCAGCGCCACCACCTGAGCGACGAGGCGCTCGAAGCCAACGCGCGCATGCTGGAAAACGTGCTCGATGATTACGGCGTGAAGGGCGAGATCGTCAGCGTCCGCCCCGGCCCCGTCGTCACTATGTACGAACTCGAACCCGCACCGGGCCTCAAGGCCAGCCGCGTGATCGGTCTGGCCGACGACATCGCGCGGTCGATGGCGGCGCTGTCGGCGCGGGTGTCCACCGTGCCCGGGCGCAGCGTGATCGGGATCGAACTGCCGAATGAGAACCGCGAAAAAGTCGTGCTGCGCGAAATCCTTGCCAGCCGCGATTTCGGGGATTCGAACATGCGCCTGCCGCTGGCGCTGGGCAAGGATATCGGCGGTGACGCCGTGGTCGCCAACCTTGCCAAGATGCCCCACCTTCTGATCGCGGGGACCACCGGGTCGGGCAAATCGGTGGCGATCAACACGATGATCCTGTCGCTTCTTTACAAGCTGACGCCCGAGGAATGCCGGCTCATCATGATCGACCCCAAGATGCTGGAACTCAGTGTCTATGATGGCATTCCGCATCTTCTGTCGCCTGTTGTCACCGACCCCAAGAAGGCGGTCGTTGCCCTGAAATGGGTCGTGGGCGAGATGGAAGACCGCTATCGCAAGATGTCCAAGATGGGCGTTCGCAACATCGAAGGCTATAACGGCCGCGTGCGCGAGGCGCTGTCGCGGGGCGAGATGTTCAGCCGCACCGTGCAGACCGGCTTCGACGACGACACCGGCGATCCGGTCTTCGAGACCGAGGAAATCCAGCCCGTCGCGCTGCCCTATATCGTCGTCATCGTCGACGAGATGGCCGACCTGATGATGGTGGCAGGCAAGGAGATCGAAGCCTGCATCCAGCGCCTTGCCCAGATGGCGCGGGCATCGGGCATTCACCTCATCATGGCGACGCAGCGCCCGTCGGTCGATGTCATCACCGGCACGATCAAGGCGAACTTCCCCACACGGATCAGTTTCCAGGTCACGTCGAAGATCGACAGCCGCACGATCCTGGGCGAAATGGGCGCCGA
>CAZNMV010000128.1:0-8387 GCA_964573835.1 uncultured Aestuariivita sp.
CCATCACCGCGCAGGCGCACCAGTAGCCGCGCTTGCCGCGCACCGGCCCCACCAGGGGGTTGCCGTCGGGCGAAAAGGTGAAGGCCCCGTTGACCCAGGTCTTGACGCCCACCTCCTGCAGGACCGGGTAACGCTCGAAGCCCAAGGTCAGTTCGTTCTCGATCCGGTCGGTCTGTTCCTGGAACAGCTCCATCCCGTAATCCCACGGCGCGCCGTCCATCGCCCAGTGTTCATGTTCGATCTCGTAGATGCCCAGCAGCACGCCCTTCTGGTCCTGCCGCAGATAGGTGAAACCCTCAAGGTCCACCGTCATCGGAACCTCGAAGTCGATCTCTTCCAGCTTCGGGATCGTGTCCGAGATCAGGTAATGGTGCTTGAGCGGCGAGACCGGCAGCTCCACCCCCGCCATGCGCCCCACCTGCTTCGCCCAGAGGCCCGCGGCATTGACCACGTGTTCGCAGGTCACCACGCCCTTGTCGGTGATCACCCGCCAGCCGTCGTGCGTCTGTTCCAGCGCCTCGACCTTGGTGTGCTCATAGTATTCGGCCCCCCGCTTGCGCGCGGCCTTGGCATAGGCATGCACCGTGCCCGTGGTGTCGAGATACCCTTCACGGTCGGCCCACATGCCGCCAAGGATACCTTCCGTCGACAAGATCGGGTTGAGCTGCCCCGCCTCTTCGGGCGTGACAAGTCGGCAATCGTCGATACCGATGGACTGGAACACGCGATAGGCCGATTGCAGCCATTCCCAGCGGTCAGGCGTGCCCGCCAGTGTCAGGCCGCCAGTCATGTGCAGCCCGATGTCCTGACCCGACTCCTCCTGAATCGTGCTCAGAAGGTCGATCGTATAGGCCTGCAGCGCCGCCATGTTGGGATCGGCGTTTAGCGCGTGAATACCCCCCGCCGCGTGCCACGAGGACCCGGCCGTCAGGACGGACCGTTCCAGAAGGCAGACATCGCTCCAGCCGAACTTGGCCAGATGATAGAGCACCGAGGCCCCCACGACCCCGCCCCCGATGACCACGACCCTGTAATGGGATTTCATGACGATTCCTTCCCTGTCTTGCCCTGCGATCGCAGGCTAGACAGGCAGGCCGCCAGGTGTCTAGACACTTCTGTCCAAACTGGCTGAGAATTGTCCTCCGACCCATCACGCGCTCAGGCGAACTGGAAGTTGGCCGGGTTCTGAAGGGCAGAGATCGCGTAGTCGCCGCGCAGGAAGATCGCGCCGTGATGGCCCAGTTCGATCCGCACGCCGGGTTCCGCCGTGCTGCGGGAGAAGGTCAGATCCGCGACAGAACCTACCCCGTCGAGGTCGAGCAGGATGACATCCCGTCCCACCTCGAAATCCTCGATCACATCGCCCGGTGCGACATCGCCTTCCTCGAAGCGGAACACATCGGGACCGGCCCAGCCGATCAGGGTGTCCGCGCCGGCCCCGCCGCTGAGCGTGTCCGCCCCGATCCCGCCGTTCAAGAGGTCATCGCCATCGGCCCCGCGCAGATCGTCATCGCCGCGCTTGCCCACAAGCGTGTCGTCGCCGCGGTTGCCGCGCAGGAAGTCGTCGCCATCATCCCCCGCGACCCGGTCGTCGCCGCCCCAGCCATACAGCGTGTCGCTGCCCGCGCCGCCCTGGACCGTGTCATTGCCCGGACCGCCGGTCAGGCGGTCATCCCCGGGCGTGCCGGTCACCGTGTCGCCTTGCACGGGCGGGTCGATCACGCCGCCCCCGGTTTCATCGGGAAGGATGAAGGTCAGTTGCACGGTCTCAAAAGGCAGCAGGCCCAGCGTCACCTGCGACGAGGTCACCTCGAAATCCGTCAGTTCCGCGCGCACGTCATGTTCGCCATAATAGAAGCGTTCCCCGTCCACGATGGCATAGTCGGCCTCGACCCGGCCGATGCCGGGATGGAAATGAAAGCCGTCCGAACTGTCGGGGCTGCGGTCCATGCTGATCTTCACTCCACTGGCACTTTCGAAGGACGGCACGAGGGGGCTCAGGTCCACGCTCAGACCCGACGGGGCATCGGAGCGCGACGCGATGTAGACGACGACCTGATCTTCCGATCGGTAGGCGTTGATCTCGAATGCGCCGGTGTCGTTGCTGTGTTCGATGCGCAAAAGCTCCATGCCCGGCAGGTTGGTCGACATCAGGTCGAACATGGCACCGCGCACCGTGGTCAGCACCCGGCCCTGATCATCTTCCATCGGGGTGTTGCAGGGGCTTCCCGCCAGATCGGTCGTGCAATTGTGCTGAACGCCCCAGATATGTGCCACCTCGACCCCCAGCTCGAGCGCGTTCTCGAACTGCTCGCCGAAGGTGCCGGTGAAGCGCAATCCGTTCTGAAACAGGGCTGTGGACTTGATGTTCCATTCCGTCATGTAACGGCGCAGATCCGGATCGAAACTGTCGTCCCAGACCGACAGGTCGAGATCGATGTGATTCAGCTCGCCCGAATTGTCACGGAACGCGTCGCCGGGGGCGTTCCAATAGTAATGCTCATTGACCGCGTCGATGGCGTCACGCGCCTCGGGGCTGAGGGTGTCGATGATGCGCTGGTTGGCGTCGATCACCCGCACCCGGTAGGCCCGGTCGTCGACCGAGGTATGAAACTCGGAATTCGTGTTGGGCGTGGCCATCTGCACCACGATGTCCGGCGCTGCGTCGTCGGGAATGCCCGCCGCCCGGATCCCGGCCTCGAGCGCGGGTGCCGCCACGTTCACCTTCTCGCCGTATTCGGTCTCTCCGAAAGACCCCCAGTATTCGTTGCCGATCTCGAAGGCGGTGACGAGATCGGGATAGCCCTCCATCACCCTTCGGGCGAAGGCTTCGATCTCGTCGCCATAGGCGCGGTAGTCGCAGACCGACAGGTGCTTGGTCGGCACGACAAGCGTGACCTCCACCGCCTGCCCGGTCTCCGGGTCGCTTTCCAGGCTGGCCGCATAGTCGAGGAAATTGCGCAACTCGGGGCGCAGGTCCATCTGGCCTGCGTCGTTCGGCTCCATCGTCACGATGTTGAGCCAGCCGATCCCGTCGCCGTCCGGATCATCGGGATCCTCGCGGTCGCCCATACCGCCGGGAAAGCGGAACTGGTTGATCTCCAGATACTCGCTCGCCAACCGGAAATTCGCGAGCGGAACGCCATCGTCGTCGGTATTGACGGAAAAGACGACATTCGCGCCGAAGAGGCTGTCGGGCACCATGATCCCGGTGGGTTCCGCCACGGTGATCGCGGTCGAGATGCTGGTGCCTGTCTCGGCAAGGGCAGTGACGCCCGGAGCATCGTCCGGGGTGGGGTCAAGGGACAAAGCCACCGCCTGCGCCGAGAACATCACGACTGCGGGGTCTTCACCGGCATCCGCTGCGTCGGTGTCCGTATCCGCCACCGACCGGTTGCAACCACAGGCAGGCTGGGTATCCCCGTCGTCGCCGGGGTCGGACGGGTCCATGTCCGCGAGCCGTCCCGTCGGCTCCCCTTGGTCCCCCGGCCCGTCCGCTTCGGCGGCGGACACGTCATCATCGTCTTCGAAGAACGCCGTCAGCGTCCAAGCAAGCGCGACAGGCGCCATCAAACCGAGGATCAGACCGGGCAACATGGTGTGTAACCCCCAAATATTCGGATCTCCGAATGTATAGGAGGGCTTTCAGGACGGCAACACTTACGTCAGAACAGTCTGTTGCCAATCCGGCAACAGACCCATGCGCCGTGCGCGGTCGCTGTCAGTTCAGACGGTCGGCCGCCGCGATCACCACGGGGTCAAGCCCCTCGCCCCCCGCCGCGACATGGGCGCACAACTGCCCGCGCATACCCGGTTCCCAGAAATCGCGCAGATGCGCCGCGACCTTCTCTGCCGCGTCGCTGCCCGGTTGGGTCTTGAAGAAGGTGGCGATCTGGTTGGCCATGCGGACCATCTTTTCGGGTGCCATGGGGGCCTCTCAGACGATACGGTGGGCGTGGGAATAGACGTCGAACCCGCCCGCGCGGGCGAAGGCGACAAGGGTGATCCCGGCCTCGTCGGCCATGCGCACCGCCTGCCCCGTGGGGGCCGACACAGCGATCAGCGAAGGAATGCCCGCAAAGGCACATTTCTGCACCAGTTCGACCGAGAGCCGCGATGTCATGACCGCGGCACCGGATGCGGGATCGATGCCCGCCGCGGCCAGCGCCCCGATCAGCTTGTCGAGCGCGTTGTGCCGGCCCACATCCTCGCGCACCGCGACGATGCCGCGCCCGGGCAGCAGGAAGCCCGCCGCATGAGTCGCCCGGGTCTGGCCATGCAGCACCTGCTGCGGGCGCAGCGCGTCCGTGGCATGCGCCACCTCGGCGCGCGCAAGACGCAGCCCGTCGCCGCCCACCGGCGGCAGTGCCCGCAGCGCCTGATCGAGGCTGTCGATCCCGCACAGCCCGCAGCCCACCGGCCCCGCAAGGCTGCGCCGGCGGTCGGCCAGCGCCTGCGCCCGGTCGGCGCGCAGCCAGAACCGCGCCTCGATCCCGCGGGGCTGTTCGACGATCTCGAACTCCTCCACCTCGTCCGGCGATGCGATCACGCCTTCGCTCAGGGCAAAGCCATGGGCGAAATCGGCGATATCGTCGGGCGTCGCCATCATCACCGCCAGCGTCGTGCCGTTGAAGACGACGGCAACGGGCACTTCTTCGGGCAGCGTGCGGTGGACGGGCAAAGTGCCCTCCGCCTGATGCGACCATCCCGGGGCCGAAAGGGTGGGTGCGACATTCATCCGATCACTCCGCCGCGGGCAGGATGCGGCGCGACCGTTCGGCCATCGCGGCATAGTCTTCCTGCCATTCGCTTGGCCCGTTCGACGGGCTGACCTGCACCGCGGTCACCTTGTATTCCGGGCAGTTCGTCGCCCAGTCGGAATGATCGGTGGTGATGACGTTGGCCTGCGTGTTGGGATGGTGGAAGGTGGTATAGACCACGCCGGGGCTGACACGGTCGGTGATCTTGGCGCGCAGCGTCGTGTCGCCCGAGCGTGAGGCCAACCGCACCCAGGCCCCGTCCGTCACGCCGCGCGTCTCGGCGTCGTGGGGGTGGATTTCGAGCACGTCCTCATCATGCCAGACCACGTTGTCGGTGCGCCGCGTCTGGGCGCCGACATTGTATTGCGACAGCACGCGCCCGGTGGTGAGCAGAAGCGGGAACCGCGGGCCGGTGCGTTCGTCGGTCGCCACGTATTCGGTGACGATGAACCGCCCCTTGCCGCGCACGAAACCGTCGACATGCATCAGCGGCGTGCCCTCGGGATGCGCCTCGTTGCAGGGCCACTGGACGCTGCCCTTTTCCTCGAGCAGCGCATAGCTGACACCAGCGAAAGACGGCGTGGTCGCCGCGATCTCGTCCATGATCTGGCTGGGGTGGGTGTAAGTCCAGCTTGCGCCCATCGCATTGGCGAGCGCCTGCGTCACCTCCCAGTCGGCCAGCCCGTTGCGCGGGGCCATGACCTTGCGCACGCGGTTGATGCGGCGTTCGGCATTGGTGAAGGTCCCGTCCTTTTCCAGGAAGGTCGATCCCGGCAGGAAGACATGGGCGTAATTCGCCGTCTCGTTCAGGAAGAGATCGTGCACGATCACGCATTCCATCGCGGCAAGCCCTGCGGCGACGTGATGGGTGTCGGGGTCCGATTGCAGGATGTCCTCGCCCTGACAATACAGGCCCTTGAAGGTCCCGTCGACGGCGGCATCCAGCATGTTGGGGATGCGCAGGCCCGGTTCGCTGTCGATCTGGACGCCCCAAGCGTCCTCGAAGATGGCGCGCACCGCGTCGCCCTTCACATGGCGGTATCCCGGCAATTCATGCGGGAAGGACCCCATGTCGCACGACCCCTGAACGTTGTTCTGCCCGCGCAGCGGGTTCACGCCCACACCGGGCCGCCCGATATTGCCAGTGAGCATGGCCAGGTTCGCGATCCCCATGACGGTGGTCGACCCCTGGCTGTGCTCGGTCACGCCGAGGCCATAGTAGATCGCGCCGTTGCCACCCTTCGCGAAGAGCCGTGCCGCCGCGCGCAGTTCGTCCGCCGGAACGCCGGTCAGCATCTGCGTCGCCTCGGGGCTGTGGCGCGGGTCGCTCACGAACTCGGCGTAGACCTGGAATTCGTCCCAGTCGCAGCGGGTGCGGATGAAATCCTCGTCCATCAGCCCTTCGGTGACGATCACATGCGCCAACGCGGTGACCACGGCGACATTGGTGCCCGGCCGCAGCGGCAGATGATGGTCGGCCCGGATATGCGCCGATTTCACCAGATCGATGCGGCGCGGGTCGATCACGATCAGCTTGGCGCCCGCGCGCAGCCGCTTCTTCAGCCGCGAGGCGAAGACCGGGTGCCCGTCGGTCGGGTTGGCCCCGATGACGATGACGACATCGGTCTGTTCGACACTGTCGAAATCCTGCGTACCCGCGCTGGTGCCGAAGGTCTGGCCAAGGCCATAGCCCGTGGGCGAATGGCACACGCGCGCGCAGGTGTCGGTGTTGTTGTTGCCGAAAACCGCGCGGGTCAGCTTCTGGACGAGATAGGTCTCTTCGTTGGTGCAGCGCGACGAGGTGATGACGCCGATGCTCTTGCGGCCATGCTTTTCCTGCAGACTGCGCAGACGCGCGGCAGCGAAGCCAAGCGCCTCGTCCCAGCTGACCTCGCGCCACGGCTCATCGATGCTGTCGCGGATCATCGGGTTCAGGATGCGGTCGCCATGGGTCGCATAACCCCAGGCGAAACGGCCCTTCACGCAGGAATGGCCCCGGTTCGCCTTGCCGTGCTTGTAGGGCACCATGCGCACGACCGTGTCGCCCTGCAGTTCGGCCTTGAACGAACAGCCCACGCCGCAATAGGCGCAGGTGGTGATGACCGACCGTTCCGGCGTGCCCAGTTCGATGATCGACTTTTCCTGCAGCGTCGCCGTCGGGCAGGCCTGCACGCAGGCCCCGCAGGACACGCAATCCGACGCGAGGAAATTCTCGACCCCGACCGACACGCGGCTGTCAAAGCCGCGCCCTTCGATCGTCAGCGCGAAGGTGCCCTGCACCTCCTCGCAGGCGCGCACGCAGCGGTTGCAGACGATGCATTTCGCCGGATCATAGGTGAAATAGGGGTTGCTGTCGTCCTTGGGCAGCCATTGGGGATTGGACTCGCCGCTGGTGTCGCGCGCCGCGAAATGATTGGTCATCCCGCCCGAGGCAGGTGCCTTGTAGCGCACGTCGCGCAGGCCCACGGCACCCGCCATGTCCTGCAATTCACAATCGCCATTGGCCGAACAGGTCAGGCAGTCGAGCGGGTGGTCCGAGATGTAAAGCTCCATCACCCCCTTGCGGATGCGGCGCACCTTGTCCGACTGGGTGGCGACGATCATGCCGTCGCTGACCGGCGTGGTGCAGGACGCGGGCGTGCCGCGCCGCCCCTCGATCTCGACCGCGCAGAGACGGCAGGACCCGAACGCCTCCAGACTGTCGGTCGCACAGAGCTTGGGGATGGTGATCCCCGCTTCCGCCGCCGCGCGCATGACCGATGTGCCCTCGGGCACCGTGATCTCGAACCCGTCGATGGTGAGCGTCACCGGGCGGCCCTGCCGCGCGGGCGTGCCCATGTCGCGGTCATCGGGGATGATGAAGTCCTTCATTCGGCGGCCTCCTTCGCGCGGGCGAAATCGTCGGGGAAATGGGTCACGGCGGACATGACGGGGAAGGGCGTGAAACCGCCGAGCGCGCAGAGCGAGCCATCCTTCATCGTCTCGCACAGATCGGTCAGAAGCGGCAGCGCAGCGGCGTCGCCTTCGGCGATGCGGTCGATCGTCTCGACGCCGCGCACCGCGCCGATCCGGCAGGGCGTGCACTTGCCGCAGCTCTCGATGGCGCAGAATTCCATGGCAAAACGCGCCATCGACAGCATGTCGGTCCGGTCGTCGAAGACGACAAGCCCGGCATGCCCCAGAAGCCCGCCGCCACGATCCATCTCTTCATAGCCCAGCGGCGTGTCGAAGCGCGTGACCGGCAGATAGGCGCCCAGCGGCCCGCCCACCTGCACCGCCTTCACCGGCTGGCCCGTCGCAGTCCCGCCCGCAAGGTCATTCACGACCTCGCCCAGCGTGATGCCGAAGGCCGTCTCGAACAGCCCCCCGCGCGCCACGTTGCCCGCGATCTGCAATGTCACGGTGCCCCGCGACCGGCCCAGCCCGAAATCGGCGTAATGGCCTGCGCCCTTCTCGAAGATCACCGGCACGGTGGCCAGGCTGATGACGTTGTTCACCACCGTCGGACGGCCAAGGAACCCTTCCAGCGCCGGCAGCGGCGGCTTGGCGCGCACCACGCCCCGCTTGCCTTCCAGCGAATTGAGAAGCGAGGTCTCTTCCCCGCAGACATAGGCCCCCGCACCCTTG
>CAZNMV010000129.1:0-8336 GCA_964573835.1 uncultured Aestuariivita sp.
GCCCCCAGCGCCAGCGTCAGCCAGACCAGCCTGTGCCCCAGCCGGTCGAGCCGCTGTTCAAGGGGGGCGACCTCGCTCTCGGCGCTCTGGGCAAGGTGGCTGATATGCCCGATCTCGGTGTCCATGGCCGTCGCGACGACGATGCCGCAGCCGCTGCCTTGGGTAATCGCGGTGCCCTTGAAGGCCATGGCCGTCCGGTCACCGATGACGGCGTCGCGGTCGACCGCATCGACCGACTTGGCCACTGGCGTCGATTCCCCCGTCAGCGCGGATTCGTCGGCGTGCAGGTTCGCGGCCTCGGCCAACCTGAGATCGGCGGTGACGATATCGCCCGCTTCGAGCACGACCACATCGCCGGGCACGAGTTCGTGCGCATCGACCATCCGGGTTTCGCCGTCGCGGCGCACGCGGGTGCGCACCTCGGCGATCCGCATCAGCGCCTCCATCGACCGCGCGGCACGGAGTTCGGTGAAGAACCCGACCGCGCCGTTGATGATCAGGACCACGACGATGGCCGCGCCTTCCGCGATTTCACCGAAGGCAAAGGAGATGCCCGCCGCGACCGCGAGCAGCCAGACGATCATGCTCCGGAACTGGTTGTAGAGGATCGCGAGCGCGCTTTTGCGCCTTTTCCGGCGCAGCCTGTTGGGGCCATAGGTTCTGAGCCGCGACGTCGCGGCGCCCTGTGTCAGCCCGGTGTCGGGACTGGTGTCGAGGCGTTCGGCCACCTCTTCGGGGGAAAGCGCGTGGGGCGCGGTCTGGTCAGGGTCGGACACGGGCAACTCCTGCGGGGATCGGGGCCGTGGCGGTCACCCGCGGGACGGATGGGCGTCTCGTTCCGGTCGCCGGGTGCGCCCCGACCCGCCCTTGTCCGCAGCCGCGCGCGATCCGGCGTCACCGGGCATCATGTTTCCCCGTCAGGCTGACCTCCGCCGCGGCGAGCCACTCCCGCGCCTCGGTCTCGCGGTCGAGCGGAAAGAACCGCATCTCGGCCTTGATCAGGGGGGCCGACAGGGTCGTGCCCCATTTTTCGAGCGTCGTGTCGCCCAGAACGGCGATCCGCCCGAAATCGCCCCGGTACTTGAGGTCGAGTTGCAGTTCGCGCCACAGCGCCCCGACTTCCCAGCCCCGGAAATCCTCGAGCCGCAGCAGCACGTGCAGCGGGCCGTCTGACACCTCCATCGCGTGTTCAAGTTCGGGCACAGCGGCGTCGTAATCCCGTGTCGTCAATGTCCCGGCGGCGCGGACCACGATCATCCCGCGGTCGCGGCTGTGTTCGATGGTGATCATGCCCCGCCCCGGTCCGACGACAGCGCCATGGCGATCGCGATCTGGGAGACGCCGAGAAAGATCAGATCGACCCCGATCAGAAGACCGAGCGCCCAGACCGCTGCGACGGGCAGGGCGAGAAACAGACCCGCCCCGATCAGCAGCGACAGCGCCCCCGACACCGCCATCCAGCCCCAGCCGCGGATTTCAGGCTGGTCGCCCGCCCGGCGGCGCGGCGGGCTGAGTTGCCAGGCGCCCAGCAGTTTCATGATGCCGCCCAGAATGAAAAACGTTGCCAGAAGGACGGTGAGCGTCAGGATGCCCTCGAAGGGGTACAGCAGCAGCACCGCGCCCGCAGCCAGTGACAAAAGCCCGAACAAGAAGATCCAAACCCGCTGGTCGCTGCCGGGGGAAAACAGCGCCCGGATGATCTCGAACACGCCGAGCGCGGCCAGCAGCACCCCGAAAAGAAGCCACGCCGCCATCGTGGCGACGAAGGGGAAGAGGGTCGCCAGCGCGCCGAGGGTGATGCTTGCCGCTCCGGCGACCCAGAGCCCGGTTCTGAAACTGCCAAGGTCTTCCGGGCCGTCAAGGGTGGCGTCCTGCGTGGTCATGACCTGTCCTTTCGCGGCAGTGCGATGGTCTGCGTTGGCATGTCACTCTCCTGTTGCGGCGGCTGGGGTGATCGCCGCCGCGGCATTGTCCCAGGCGTTTTCCAGATCGTCCCAGCCGCTGCGGATGCCGGCCATCAGATCGTGCCAGGCGCTGCCGCTGCCCTGCGACAGCGCGCCGAAGGCTTCGCTCATCCGGTTGCGGCGGTCGCGCAGGACGCGCAGGGCGTCGGCCGTCCGCTCGCGTGTCGCCTCGGACATGTCGGCCCAGCGGTCGCGGATCCGGTCTTCGAAATCGTCGATCCGGTCGTCTATGTTGCTGAGCGTCTTGCGCGTTGCCGCAAGCGCCTGGTCGCGCTGATCGGCGGAATAGGTGCCGATCGTCTCGAAGGCCTCGCCGAATTCCGCATGCACCTCGTCGAGGTCGGTCTGGTCCCCGGGCGTGTCCGGCCAGAGCGCGGTCGGCAGGAGAAGAAGCGCCGCGCCGAGGCAGGCGGCGAGAAGCGGGCGCGCCTCGCGCTGCCGGCGGTATGCGCTTTTCTCGTGCACCTTCTCTCCCCTTCGGTCGGTTGACTGGGTGTGTCGGCTCGGCGGCTGCGGTCACACCGGGGTCGCGTGTTTGGTCCCGGCCACTGATTTCGACCGCCGTGCGAGTTCGTCGGCGCCTTCCCGACCGGCTTCGACCTCGGCTTCGGCGACGCGGCCCGCGCAGGTCGTGCAAAGATCGACCCATTGCTGCATGTCCTCGGCCATCCGCTTGAACGATCCCTGCTGCCAGTTGGCCATGGCCTGCAGCGCCGCCGAAGGATCGCTGCCGTTGCCACTGATCCTGTGCACGGTCTCGAGCGCGGATCGTGCCGCCTCGTGGCGGCGCGCGAACCAGGCCTTGGAATAGGCCTCGGTCTCGTCGAGGATGCGGTCCTGCGCCTTCCAGAAATGCTCCTGCTGGGGCGCGATCATCGGGTTCACCGCGAACATGCCCTTTGTCCGCTGCATCATCTCCGCAAGCGGGTTCGTCTCTGTCTTGGCCATCAGGTCACCTCCGTTCCGACCGGCAGCGCAAGGGGCCGCACGGCTACCCGCCCATCTGGAACCGGAACCGGCGGGGTCGCATTAACCCCGGTAAAGGGGTGAAACCGGCGGAAAGACGCGCAACAGCACGCCAGCCTCCCACGGCCGGGGATTTCTGATCGCAGCCGGTCTGGCCGCGTGTTATGCTTTGAAAACCATTGAATTTTGACAGACAGCGCGGATCCGCCCGGCGGGACGCGGCGCATTTTTATTGAATTCATTTTCTGACGAAGGAGGGCGCAGATGGACGCCAATGCCGCTAACCTGACCGCGCAGGGCGACGTGTTCGGAAATCGCTGGGAGGCCCCCTTCGGGCGGGCATCGACCGGGTTCGAACGGGTGCTGCGGGCGAACGCGCGGGGCTTCCGCGCCGCAACCACGCTGAAACTGGAAGGCGACGACAACGGCGCGGTCTATGTCGTGCTGTCGGGCTGGCTGGCCATGTCGAAGTCGCTGGCAAACGGCGCGCGGCAGATCGTCGACATCGTCGTGCCCGGCGGGATCATCGACCCGTCCTCGGCACAGAGCGACATCTGCGCGGTGCAGATCGAGACGCTGTCCTATGCGCGGATCGCGGTCGTGGCGCGGGCGGAATGGATGCGGCTCAGCGAAGCGGATGCGTCCGTCCGGCAGTTTCAGGCGACGGCGACGGCGGCGGCGCTGTCGCGGATATCGGAACGCATGCTGCGACTTGGCAAGGCGTCGGCCGAATCCCGCATCGCCTATGCGCTGATCGAGCTGTGCCTGCGCCTGTCCGCCATCGGTGGCGGGTCGGGCAACACCTATCACCTGCCGCTGACCCAGCAGCGGCTGGGCGAATACACCGGCCTGTCTTCGGTCCATGTCTGCCGGACCATCCGGCGGCTGACCCGCGGCGGCCTGATCGACATGAGCGATCACATGGACATCGTGATCCACGACATCGACGCGCTGGCCTGTATCGCCGATGTCGATCTCGGGGTCCTGCGCCGGCAGATCATCGTGGAAAGCGCCGCGACCATTCTCTGAGCCCTCCCGCCCCGCATCCCGGCGCAGCCGCATTGACCCCGGTCAATGCGGGCACTGTCCCGTTGGGGTTCAAGACGGGGGTCCCGGCCGCTGTCTGCGCGGCCGGTGCACGCGGCGCAGATCGGCGGGAAGAACCGGATGAACGGGACCGAGACCCGGGTAGGACATGTGATATCCATCGAAGGCGGCATCGTGGATGTGCGCTTTGCGCGTGGTCCGCTTCCGTCCATCGCGTCGCGCCTCGTGGCGCTGAGCGATCCCGAGATCACCATCGAGGTCGCCGCGCTCCCCGACCGCGATACCGTCCGGGGGCTGGTGATGAACCCCAATCCGCAGCTGCGGCTGGGCCTTGGCGTGCGGGACACCGGATCGCCCATCCGCGTGCCAGTGGGCGAGGCGGTGCTGGGACGCATGTTCAACCTGTTCGGCGACACCATCGACGGCGGCGAGCCGCTGGAAGACATCCGCCGCCGGCCGATCCTGCGCGATCCGGTCCCGCTGTCGCGGCGGCGCGTGGACAGCGCGCTTTTCGAGACCGGGATCAAGGCGATCGACCTGCTGAGCCCCATCGAACGGGGCGGCAAGGCGGGGCTGTTCGGGGGCGCGGGGGTTGGCAAGACGGTGCTCATCACCGAGATGATCCACAACATGGTGGCCGAATATGACGGGGTGAGCCTGTTCTGCGGCATCGGCGAACGCTGCCGCGAGGCGGAAGAGCTTTACCGCGAGATGCGCGATGCGGGCGTTCTGGGCAACACCGTGATGGTCTTCGGCCAGATGAACGAAAGCCCCGGGGTGCGCTTCCGGGTCGGGCATGCGGCGCTGACCATGGCCGAGTATTTCCGCGACGAGATGCGCCGCGACGTGCTGGTGCTGATCGACAACATCTTCCGCTTCGTGCAGGCGGGGGCGGAAGTGTCAGGGCTTCTGGGCCGCATCCCCAGCCGGGTGGGCTATCAGCCCACGCTGGGCACGGAACTGGCCGCGCTCGAGGAACGGATCTGTTCGACCGAACAGGGTGCGATGACCTCGATCCAGGCGGTCTATGTCCCGGCCGACGATTTCACCGATCCCGCTGCCACGCATACCTTCGCCCATCTGTCGGCGTCGATCGTGCTGTCGCGCAAGAAGGCGTCCGAAGGGCTTTACCCGGCCATCGACCCGCTCAAATCCTTCTCGAAGCTGCTGACCCCCGCCGCAGTCAGCGACCGGCATTACCGCGTGGCCCGCGCTGTGCGCAACACGCTGTCGGAATACGAAGATCTCAAGGATATCATCGCGATGCTTGGGCTCGAGGAATTGTCGGAAAAGGACCGCGCCACCGTCCGGCAGGCCCGGCAGATCGAACGGTTCCTGACCCAGCCCTTCTTCTCGGTCGAGGCGATGACAGGCAGCGGGGGGCGGCTTGTTCCCCTTGAGGGCACGCTGTCGGGCTGCGAAGCGATCCTGTCGGGCGAATTCGCGGACCGGGACGAGAGCGATTTCTACATGATCGGCACCGTGGACGAGATGCCCGCGCGGGGGAAGACGGATGCGGCTTGAGATCATCACCCCGATCGAGACCTGCATCGACGCGCCCGTGCGCCGGATCGTGGCCGAGGCGCCCGAGGGTCATTTCGGCATCCTGCCCCATCACGGCGATTTTGTCAGCGAACTGGTGCCCGGCATCCTTGTCTATGCGCCGCAGGGCGGACCCGACCGCTTCGTCGCGCTGCAGTCGGGCATTCTGGTGAAATGCGGCGCCCATGTCCGCGTCGCGGTGCAGAGCGCGGTCGAAGGCGACGATCCGGTCTGGCTGGCCGGGCGCGTGGCGCGCGATTTCCGCCGGCAGGACGAAGACGAACGCGAGGCCCGCGCCGCGCTTGCCCGGCTCGAGGCGGGGATGATCCGGCGGTTCCGGGAACTCGAGGGGCTCGGGTCATGAGCGATGAGACCGAGAAGGACGCAACCACGATCCGCGACAAGGCGCTGCGGTTGCAGAAGGCGCGCGGCGGGCGCCGCAGCACTGCCTGGCTTGGTCTTGGCATGTTCGGGATGGTCGGCTGGGCCGTCGCGGTTCCGACGGTGACGGGTATTGCGCTTGGGCTGTTCATCGACGCGCGCTGGCCGGGCGAGATGTCCTGGACGCTCGCGCTTCTGCTGGGCGGGGTGGCGCTGGGCTGCCTGAATGCATGGTACTGGGTCCGGAGGGAGGCCGGGAAGGATGACTGATCCTGCCAGCCAAGGATACCCGTCCCGCGCGGCGCTGAGCGCGGATGCAAGGGGGCAGGGCGCATGACCCCGCATCTTCTGGCATTTGCCGCTTCGGTCCTTGCGGGGGTGGCGTTCGGGGCGCTGCATCTTCTGCTTCTGCGGGTGGGAACGCGGGCACTGGCGCGCCCGCAGGCGACGCGCCTCTTCGTCGGTCTGGCCATGCTGCGCGCGGCGCTTCTGGTCGCCGCGCTGGCGGGGATGGCCGCGCTTGGCGCAGGGGCGATGGAGTTTGTCGGCGCGCTGGCCGGGTTCCTCCTGGCGCGCTTTGCCGCCATCCGCGCGGTCCGCGCCGGGAAGGGGGCATCATGGAGATAAGCCCCGACGCATGGGTCATTCACGAATGGCGCGGGTTCGAGCTGACCGCGACGGTCGTCTTCACCTGGGCGGTCATGGCGGTTCTCGTCATCGGATGCGGGGCGGTGACCGCAGGGCTGGGTCAGGGCGAAAAGGTGTCGCGCTGGCAGGGCATGCTGGAAGTCGTCGTCACCCAGATCCGCGACCAGATCGACGAGATGGGCAGCGGCGATCCCGACCGCTATCTGCCGTTCATCGGCACGCTCTTCCTCTTCATCGCCACGTCGAACCTGCTGATGATCGTGCCGGGCTACCAGCCGCCCACCGGGTCGCTGTCGACCGCGGCGGCGCTGGCGATCTGCGTGCTGATCGCGGTGCCGCTCTTTTCCATCTCGCGGCGGGGGCTTGCCGGCTATCTGAAAACCTATATCCGCCCGACGCCCCTGATGCTGCCCTTCAACCTCATCAGCGAGGCGTCGCGCACCCTGGCGCTGGCGATCCGTCTTTACGGCAACGTGATGAGCGGGACGGTCATCGTCGGCATCCTGATCAGCGTTGCGCCGTTCTTCTTTCCCGTCCTGCTGCAGCTTCTCGGTCTGATCACCGGGCTGATCCAGGCCTACATCTTCGCGGTTCTGGCGATGGTCTACATCGCCTCGGCCACGCGCGAGAGGTCGCCGCGGCAGGGCGATATGCCGACTTTGCCAGACAAGGGAGATTGATCATGGACCCAGCGACTTGGATCGCTGTCATCTCCATCGCGACCGCGGGGCTGACCATCGCCATCGGGTCGATCGGGCCCGCGCTGGCCGAAGGGCGCGCCGCCGCGCAGGCGCTGCAGGCCATTGCCCAGCAGCCCGATGCCGCGAACACGATCACGCGGACGCTGTTTGTCAGCCTCGCCATGATCGAATCCACCGCGATCTACTGTTTCGTGGTCTCGATGATCCTGATCTTCGCCAATCCGTTCACCGATCTCGTGACGCAAGGCGGCGGAGGCTGAGCCCGTGCAGATCGACTGGCTGACCGTCGCGGCCCAGATCGTCAACTTCCTGATCCTGGTCTGGCTGTTGCAGCGGTTTCTCTACAAGCCGATCACCGAGGCCATGCGCCGCCGCGAAGAGCGCATCGAGAGCCGCCTGAGCGAGGCGCGCGCCGCCCGCAGGCAAGCGGAGGAGGAGGCCGAAGCGCTCAAGCGCAGGCAGGAGGAGCTGGACGACCGCAAGGAGGACATCCTGGCCTCGGCCCACGAAGAGGCGCGGGCGCTGCGCGACCGGCTCGAAGACGAGGTCCGCCGCGAGGTCGAGGAAAAGCGCGCGGCCTGGCGTGCCCATCTGGCCGGGGAACAGGCGGCCCTCGTGTCGTCGCTGCAGCGCCATGCCGGGCGCCGGGTCCTCGACATCACGGGGCGCATCCTGTCCGAATATGCCGGATCGGGGATATCGGAACGCATGGTGGCGACCTTCGCCGAGCATCTCACCGGGCTTGACGCGGACACGCGCGACAGGCTGGCCGGGGCGGCCGCGCAGGCGCGCACCGCCGTGGTCGAGACCGGCGCGGCGCTTGACGGACCGGCGAAGGGCCGGATCACGCGGGCGCTGCGCGCCGCGCTCGGGGCCGATATCGATGTCGACTACCGCGAAGACGACCAGATCGTGATGGGCGCGCGGCTGACCATCGGCGATGTCACCGCGGAATGGTCGGCGGCGCGCTATCTCGACCGGTTGCGGGCCGAACTGGACGAGGTGATCGACGCGGGCAGCCATGGGGGCGGGCCCGCGCCTGACGACGGGGCCGAACCGCAGGTTCGGGCACCCGCATGATGTCGCT
>CAZNMV010000130.1:0-8214 GCA_964573835.1 uncultured Aestuariivita sp.
ACCTACGGCGAAGCCCATCAGCCCGTGCACGAAGGGCGCGGTGAGACCGTAGAGGACATAGGCATGGGCGACCTTGCGCAGTTCCGACAGCCGCGACCAGGCTTCCATTCCCATGATCAGCATCAGGATCGACAGAAGGCCCCGGAAAAGCGGCTCGTAGAAGCTGTCATAGACGCTGTCGGGCCGTGCGAAGAGGCCCAGCCCGATGCCCAGAAGCAGCGCCGAGATCGCCGCCGACCGCACCGTGTCGCCCATGATGCCCCGGATCAGGCCCGGTTCGACCGCCCCGGGGCCGGTTCCGCCCCCCAGCGCCATGGTGCCCGCACCGCCCTGCGCGGCCACCGCGCGCTTGCGTTCGGCGGCGAGCCGCGCCAGCACGATGGCGGTGACAAGCGCCGCGATATCCATGAAGGGATAGAGCGCGCCGATGAAGCCTTCATAGGCCACCCCCGCATCGTCGAGCATCGCCATCCCCGCCGCCAGCGTCGAGGCCGACACCGCCCCGAACAGACCCGCCGTCGCCATCGCATCCATCCGCGACACGCCGCGCATCCGCGCCAGTGTCCGCCCGCCAAGTGCCACGATGGCAACCCCGACGAGGGCCGCGCCCAGCGCCGGGACGGCCAGTTCGACAAGGTCCGCCTCGCGCACCGACATGCCCGCGCTGATGCCCACCTTCAGCAGAAGAAGCAGCACGATGAACTTGTAGACGGGTTCGGGCACTTCCAGCTTGCTGCCCATCGCGGCCAGCACCATTCCCCCGATCAGGAAGGCAAGCGTCGGGGATTGCAGCTGCGAGACGATCGTGCCGGCGATATGGGCGAGCATGTCCATGATGTGTCTTCCTCTGGCAACGGGGCGTTTCGCAGGGGGATAGACGAAGAGTGGGAGGCAAAAAAATATATTCTTTCGAGATTTTCGTTCGTTAAATTAGAACACAATCAGGGCGGTCCCGGCACCCGTGCGGCAGCGGGCAAAAGACGGCAGAAGGCGCCCCCGGGGCTGGGTGGGATTTGCGGAAATGCGCCAATATAGGCGATTTTCAGAAATTTACCCTGCAGATATCAGCCTGCGATCTGCGGTCCCGATCATTTCAGGATGATCTCGTCCTTCACGAACATGTTGGACCAGGCGCGGTCGATCAGGTGCGGCGTCATCTGGTAGGGGATACCTTCGAATTCGCAGATCGAGATCATCTGATCGATCAGGAAGACCGGCTGATAGTTCGAGTAGACGTTGTTGATCGTGGGGTATTTCACCTTCAGCAGGTGGACGAGCGACTTCTCGTCCAGCGGCATGCCCTTCTTGCGGGCCACCATCGCGAAGATCTTCAGGAAATTCTCCTGGCTGGGGCCATCGATCTTGATCTTGAAGAAGATCCGGCGGAGCGCGGCCTGATCGAAGATCTCGTTCGGGTGGAAGTTGGTCGAGAAGATGACCAGCGTGTCGAAGGGCACTTCGAACTTCTCGCCCGATTGCAGGGCAAGGATATCCTTGGCTTCTTCCAGCGGAACGATCCAGCGGTTGACCAGCGCCTGCGGCGGTTCCTGCTGGCGGCCGAGGTCGTCGACGATGAAGATGCCGCCGGTCGACTTCAGCTGCAGCGACGCCTGATAGGTCTTGGCGTTCGGATTGTAGACAAGGTCGAGCATCGACAGCGACAACTCGCCCCCGGTGATGACCGTGGGCCGTTCGCACAGCACATATCGGCTGTCGAAGCGGTTGCCGGTGCGGCGCAGCGAACTGGGGTCGTCCTCCTGCACCATGGCCTTGGAATGGACGATCGGATCATAGACGGTGATGACCTGTCCGGAATACTCGATCGCGAAGGGCACGAAGATCTTGTCGCCCAGCGCGTCGCGGATCCCGTTCGAAATCGAGGATTTGCCGTTTCCCGGCGGGCCATACATCAGGATCGACCGGCCCGCGCTCACGGCGGGGCCGAGATTGTCGAGCAGGTCGTCAGGCAGGATCAGATGGCCCATCGCGTTGATGAGCTGATCGCGCGTGACGCGGATGTTGCGGATCGACTGGCGTTCCACCTGTTCGCGGTAGACATCGAGCGGCACGGGCATCGGCCCGTAATACTCCGACAGCGACAGCGCATCGCGCGCGCGCGCGCGTCCCGCATCGGTCAGCTGATACCCCATCTCGGTCCCGGCATTGGCGTTGAGCGTACCGGTCGCTTCCAGAAACCTCTGGCTGCGCGACAGGTCGATCAGTTCCTGCGTGACCGAATTGGGCAGGCAGACCGCACGCGCGATTTCCGTCAGGGTCGACAGGCTTTGGCGGAAGATGGTCTTCAGAAGAATGTCGCGCATCATGACTTGCGACAGCGCCATGTCGTTCATCGACCGCGGCGGCGGCGGGGCCGTCACGCTGGAAACCATCATGTTCATTGCACATGCCTCGACGCATTACCTCAGCGGATAACGTCGCAGAGACTTGCGGCAAGAATGGGTCGAAATCCTTGTTTTTGTACGGAAAGGCGATCAGGCGCCGTAGATTGTGCCCAGCGCGAGATAAATCGCCAGGGTTCCGCCAAGGGCAAGGCCCATGGGGAACTTCTTGTCCATGGTCCAGCTTTGCCAGTCCGGGGCAAGGGTGCGCAGCCGCGAATGCTTGGCGATGCGGTGCGCGACATAGCCCGCCAGCAGCGCCGCGGCATAGATCATGAGCACAAGCAGACCATCCTCGCGCGGGACATAAGGGGCGGCGGCCGCGATGAACTTGGCGTCACCGGCACCCACCGCACCGGCCGCATTCAGCACGATGCCGATGATCAGAACGATCACGCCCTGAGCCAGCCGCATCCCGTATTCGGGCAGGGGCAGGGTGATCAGCCCCAGCACAAGAAACAGCCCCGCCAGTACCAGAACCGCCTGATTGGTGATGCGCATCTCGCGCATGTCGGTGAAGGCGACATAGACACAGATGGGCAGGACGAAGGGCAGATAGACCCAGGCCGCCCAGGCAGCAAGCGTCATGGCCTCAGCCCGCTTCCAGCGCGCGCAGAGACCGCACGGCTTCCTCGAAATGCTGGGGATGGGTCTGGATCGAGTCGCGCAAGAGCGACTTTCCGGTCTCCACATCGCCCTGCTTGACCGCCGAAAGCGCCAGCGTGTGCAGCAGCTGGGCCCGTTCCGTCTGGGTCATCGGGATCACGGGCAGGGCATAGTTGCGCTGCGCGCCGCGCGACAGGATCAGGTTGTTCTTCGCGGTGAACAGCGTCTCATCCTGGCGGATCGCTTCCCCGAACAGCCGTTCGGCATCGGCGAAATCGCCGCGCGTGAGCTTGGAATACCCCCAGTTGTTGAGAATGCCCGCAGGCCGCGTGGTCAGGCCCATTGCGGTTTCATAGAAGCTGTCGGCGCGGGTCCAGTCCTTGTTGGCGTCGGCCACCATGGCTTCCAGCCGGTAGCGCTTGAACGTCTCGTAGGTGGGCGGGATCGCGTCCAGCACGGCCTCGGCCGCCTTCCAGTCGCCCGCGCGGATCAGCGCGTCGGCGTAATCGACGGAATCGTCGGGAAGCGCGCCCTCCATCTCGGTGACACGGCGCCAGGCTGGCACGGCCTCGCTCGTCCGGCGCGCCCGCACGAGCGAGGTCGCAAGACCCCTCTGCAGGTCGATCCTGCCGGGGCTTTCGCGTACCGAGCGGGTGAAATAGGCCACCGCCTCGTCGGGGTCGGCCACCGTCAGCATCACGTCGCTGAGGTTCGACTCGTCGATCACGTTCACGTCCTGGAACGCGCGCTGCACGGTCTCTTCGCCGTTCTGACTGCAGGCCGCGGTCAGAAACGCCGCGGACAGGCACGCGGTCAAAAGAATGGGGTGGCGCATGTCTGCGTCCTTTACTGCGTCTTGCCTCGATCACTCGACTCGTCGGAGCAATACATCGCCTGTGCCCCGGCGGACGAGTTTGTATTCTTGTTCTAAGTCCAGAATAGTATCAGGATTTTCTAGTTTTGCGAGAGCTATCCGCAAATTATCCCGGATAGCGTCACTTTCACCATTGTCCAGCGCGAAGGCCTTGCGGAAGATCTGCACGGCCTCTGCCGTCTTGTCCCGTTCCATCAGCACGACGCCCAGGTTGTTCCAGGCTTCGGGCCAGTCGGGTTCGGCGGCGACCGCGCGGCGCAGCAGGTCTTCGGCCTGGCCCAGACGGCCAAGACCCAGATTTGCCGACCCGAGCCCGGTCAGGATTTCAGGCGTCAGCCCCTGTTCGAGCGCGGCGCGCGTGAACGCGTCGATCGCCAGTTCGTGCTGGCCCGCCTGCATCAGGCGGTGCCCCACCTCGACCCCGTCGACGGCCTCGCGCCGCAGGTCGGTGCCGGGGGCGAAGACACCGTCCGTGTCACGCGACAGGCCGCCCGAGGAACAGGCGGCCAGTCCGATCACCGCGACCAGGGTCAGGCACCGGGGAAGTCTCGTCTGAGGGGCCCGGTGCATCCGTATTCCGACCCTGTCTATTGCCCCATATTGGTGATGTTCACGATCGACGGACCGACCAGGATGATCAGAAGCGGCGGCACCGTGAGCATCATAGTGGCAAGCGTCATCTTCGTTGGCAACTTGTTTGCCGCCTCTTCCGCGCGCATCACGCGCTTGTCGCGCATCTCGCCCGCATAGACGCGCAGCGCCTCGCCGATCGAGGTGCCGAAGCTGGCCGACTGGATCATGACCGTGACGAAGGATGTCACATCCTGCACGCCGCAGCGCGTGGCCATGTCGCGCAGAACAGAAGGCTTGTCCTTGCCGGCCTTCATCTCGTAGCTGACCACCTCGAACTCTTCGGCCAGCGGCGGGCAGGCGGCGCGCAGTTCCTTCGAGACGCGCACGATGGACTGGTCGAGCGACTGGCCCGCCTCGACGCAGACCAGCATCATGTCGAGCGCGTCCGGAAAGCCTTCGGTGATCTTCTGCTTGCGTTCATCGGCGCGCTTGTTGACCCAGTATTTCGGCAGGAAATACCCCGCAATGCCCGGGCCGAGCGTGTACATGACCACGTCTTGCGTGGAAAAGACCTGGTCGGCCGCGAAGACATTGACATAGACCGCCCCGATCAGAAGCCCGGCGACGCCCAGCACCATCTGGGTGGCGTGCATCAGCCGCACGGCGTCCTTGGACTGGTAGCCGGCCTGCTGCAGCTTGAGCTGCAGGTCGGACAATTCCTTGACGTCCTTGGGTTCGAGGAAGGTCGCGAACTTCTCGAGCTGGACGTTGCGCCCGGAACCGCGCAGCCGTTCCTTGTCGGTCTTCTTCTTCGGATCGGACTGCGCCCTCTTGAGTTTCTTGAGCGGGTCCTCGGGCTGGTTCAGCAACAGCGGGATCGTCAGCAGGATCATGAAAAGACCCAGCACACCGACCACGATCAGTGGGCCGAAGGGGCCCAGCAGGCCGGTCAGAAGGTTGTTGAGGGATTCCAGAAAGCCCATGTCCGTCTCCCGTTCAGACTTTGATGTTGGTCAGCCAGCGCATCACGATCAGGTTCAGCGTCAGCAGGATGGCCACGAGGAAGCAGGCCGGAATGAAATACGGATGGTCGAGCACGTTGTCATAATAGTTCGGGTCCGACACCTGGATGCCCACCAGACAGACCAGCGGGAAGCCCGACAGGAACTTGCCCGACCATTGTGCTTCGGCGGTGATCGCCTTGACCCTGCGGAACAGCCGGAAGCGCGCGCGGATCACGCGGGCCAGACCTTCGAGGATCTCGGCCAGGTTGCCGCCCGACTGCTGCTGGATCGTCACGGCGACGGCCAGGAAGCGCAGGTCCTGCATCTCGAGCCGCTCGGCCATTTCGGCCAGAGCTTCGCCCACGTTGCGGCCATAGGCGGCTTCGTCCGCAATGATGCCAAGTTCGGTGGCAAGCGGATCGGCCACCTCGTTCGCGGTCATAGACACCGATGACACGAAGGGGTGCCCGACCCTGAGCGAGCGCACCATCAGTTCCACGGCGTCGGGCAGCTGCTCTTCCAGCAGCGCCAGGCGCTTCTTCGCCTTCGAGCTGATCCAGAACCACACGCCGCCCACGCCGATGAAGACGGCCAGAACCAGCCGCACCGCAGGCTGGGTTTCGGTGCCGATCGACAGCCCCACGAAGGCGAAGACCGACAGACCCGCCATGATCATGATCAGCTGCCGCGGGGTGAAGGCGATGGCCGCCTTCTGTGCCTTGCTGGCCAGCAGCGAATAGATCGGGATCGACTGCGACTTCATGTGCTGCTGCATCTCCTTGCGGAGCTGCTCCAGCACCTGTTCGCGGCGCGAGCCCTTCTCGAGCATCTCGAGCCTGCGGTTCACCCGGCTGTTGAGGCTGATCGACTTGCCGAAGGCCACAAGGTAAAGCCCTTCGACCAGCACGAGGACTGCGACGAAGATCAGGCCATAGATGATCGGTTCTGCACTCATGTCCGTTCCTTCTCAGCCTACCTTGGTGGGTTCGTAGATCGACGCGGGCAGGTCATAGCCCCACATCCGGAAGCGTTCGGCATAATGGCTGCGCACGCCGGTCGCGGTGAAATGGCCGATGATCTTGTTTTCTGGGGTCAGGCCGACACGCTGGAAGCGGAAGATTTCCTGCATCGAGATGACGTCGCCTTCCATCCCCGTGATTTCGGTGATCGAGGTCATGCGGCGCGACCCGTCCTGCAGGCGGCTGGCCTGCACGATCAGGTTGACGGCCGATGCGATCTGGCTGCGCACGGCCTTGATGGGCATCTCCATCCCGGCCATGGCGATCATGTTTTCAAGACGGCTGACGCCGTCTCGGGCGCTGTTGGCGTGGATCGTGGTCATCGACCCGTCATGGCCGGTGTTCATGGCCTGCAGCATGTCGATCACTTCCGCGCCGCGGGTTTCGCCGACGATGATGCGGTCGGGGCGCATCCGCAGCGCGTTCTTGATACAGTCGCGCGGCGTCACCTCGCCCTTGCCTTCGACGTTGGGGGGGCGCGTTTCCATCCGGCCGATATGGATCTGCTGCAGTTGGAGTTCGGCGGTGTCCTCGATCGTCAGGATGCGTTCGGAATTGTCGATGAAGGACGACAACGCGTTGAGCGTCGTGGTCTTCCCCGACCCCGTGCCGCCCGACACGATCACGTTAAGCCGCGTGGCGACGGCGGCCTGCAGATAGGCGGCCATTTCCTCGGTGAAGGCGCCGAAGGCCACCAGATCGTCGATGCCGAGCTTGTCCTTCTTGAACTTCCGGATCGACACAAGGCTTCCGTCCACCGCGATGGGCGGGACCATGGCGTTGAAGCGCGACCCGTCGGCGAGGCGCGCGTCGACGTAAGGGTTCGATTCATCGACCCGGCGGCCCACGGCGGACACGATCTTGTCGATGATGCGCTGGAGGTGGCGTTCGTCCTTGAAGGTGACGTCGCTCAGCTGCAGCTTGCCGCTGCGTTCCACGAAGATCTGCTGCGGGCCGTTGACCAGGATGTCACTGATCGTCTCGTCTTGCAGAAGCGACTCGAGCGGGCCAAGGCCCGTGACTTCGTCGTAAAGCTCCTTGTTGAGCGTCTGGCGATCCTCGCGGTTCAGCACGATCCCCTTGGTGTCGAGGATTTCGCCCGCGATGGTGCTGATTTCGGCGCGCAGTTCGGTCTCGCTCGCGTGTTCGAGCGCGGCAAGGTTGAGGTTCTCGAGCAGCCCGCGATGCAGTTCGAGCTTGATTTCCTGCATCCGTTCCTTGCGCTTGCGTTCCTTGTCGGCGGCGGCGACATCGCCGGCCTTGACCGGCATCGGCTTGCGCAGCGAGGCCGGGCGCGGGGGCGGCGCGGCCTCGGCCAGAGGCTTCAGTTCCGTGACAGTCATAGCATTGGCCGGCATCGGCATGCGCGGCGCCGGAGCCGGATCAGCAGATTTGCGGTACTTCGAAAACATGATCCCTCAGTCCCCTCAGGCGGCCTTGGCGTCGGTGCGACCCGTTTCGAAGATCGACGCCGCCAGCTTCACGATGTCCTTGCGCAGGGGGTTCTTGGCCGCGGAATTCGCCAGCGGCAGCCCGTGATCGCCGGCCTGCATCACCTGCTTGCCGCCATCCGACAATTGCAGGTCGATCGAGATGCCCAGCGATTCACCCATGCGCTTGACCCGGCTCTTGCCGCCCAGATCGGTGAACTTGGGCCCGCGGTTGAGCGTGAAGCGCAGCTTGTTGAAGGGCAGGTCCTCGGATTGCAGCGCGCGCTTCAGGCGCAGCGCGTTCTGGGC
>CAZNMV010000131.1:0-1226 GCA_964573835.1 uncultured Aestuariivita sp.
GGTTTCTGGCGCAGACCGACTGGGCGGATGCCCGGCGCGTGCCGCTTGCGGGCGACGCGTCGAACCGCCGCTATGACCGCCTGACCGATCCCGCCACCGGGCGCACCGCCGTGCTGATGGATGCGCCCCCCGAAAAGGGCGAAGACGTGCGCCCCTTCGTGTCGATCGCGCGGCATCTGTCCTCGATCGGGCTGAGCGCGCCGCGTGTGCTGGCCGAAGACGCGGCGTTGGGTTTTCTGGTGCTTGAAGATCTGGGCGACGATCTCTTCGCCCGGGTCATTCCGCGCCAGCCCGAGCTGGAGCCCGAAATGTATCGCACCGCGACCGATGTTCTGGTTGCACTGCACCGGGCGTCCCTGCCCGACGTCGCGCCCTATGCGCCGCACCTGATGGCCGATCTGTCGGCGCTGGCCTTCACCCGGTATCAGGCCGCGCTGGACGGCACGACCGATACGGAACGCGACGACCGCTTCCGCCGCACCTTTGCCCGCGTTCTGGAAGACACGACCGGCGGGCCGCAGGTGCTGATCCAGCGCGATTATCACGCGGAGAACCTTCTGTGGCTGCCCGGGCGCGACGGCACGGCGCGGGTCGGGCTTCTGGATTTCCAGGACGCGATGGCAGGGCACCCGGCCTATGATCTTGTCTCGCTCCTGCAGGACGCGCGCCGCGACGTGCCCGCCCGGGTCGAAACCGCGATGATCGCGCATTTCCTTCAGGCGACGGGCCATGATCCGGCTGCGTTCCGGGCCGCCTATGCGGCGCTGTCGGTGCAACGCAACCTTCGCATCATCGGCGTCTTCGCGCGGCTGTGCATAGACCGGGGGCGTCTGCATTACGTTGACCTGATCCCCCGGGTCTGGGCCTACATGCAGCCCGCGCTCGACCATCCCGCGCTGACGCCGGTGCGCAAGCTGGTGCGTGACGGGCTGACCCCGCCGGGGCATGCGCAACTGGCGCGTCTGAAGTCGCTATGCCCGACGCGCTGATGATCTTCGCAGCCGGGTTCGGCACGCGGATGGGCGCGCTGACCCGCGACCGGCCGAAGCCGATGGTCCCGCTGGCGGGGCGGCCGATGATCGACCGCACGCTCGATCTTGCGCGGGATGCGGGGCTGACCCGGATCGTCGCGAACGCACATTACCATGCCGACCAGATCGCCGATCACCTTGCGCCCCGGGGGGTGACGGTGGGGCCGACGGTCATGGCCGGTAGCTTGCAGAGCA
>CAZNMV010000131.1:1236-8200 GCA_964573835.1 uncultured Aestuariivita sp.
GCCGAGGTGCCCGACATCCTCGACACCGGGGGCGGGCTGAAGGCGGCGCTGCCGCAGCTTGGGCCGGGGCCTGTCTTCACCATCAACCCCGATGCGCTGTGGCTGGGGCCGAACCCGCTGTCGGTATTGCGCGCCGCGTGGCAGGACGGAGAGATGGAGGCGCTTCTGCTCTGCGTCCCCCCTGACCGCGCCAAGGGGCGGTCAGGCCCCGGCGACTTTTCGGTCGACGGCCAAGGCCGCGTGTCGCGTGGCGGACCCTTCGTCTATGGCGGAGCGCAGATCATCCGCACCGATGCGCTGGCCGGGATCGGGGAACGTGTCTTTTCGCTGAACTTGCTGTGGGACATCCTTGGCCTGCGCGGGACGCTGTTCGCCGCCGAATACCCCGGCGACTGGTGCGATATCGGCACGCCGGACGGTCTGGCTTTGGCCGAAACCCTTCTGAGGGACGCCGATGTTTGATCCACAGGACATACCGCGCGTCTTTCACCTGCCCCCGGGCGTCGATTTCCCGCGCGCGCTGATCGACGGCCTGCGCGCACGCATCGATCCGGCCGACCCGCTGGCGCTCGCGCGGGTGCAGGTCATCGTGAACACCCGCCGCATGGCACGGCGGCTGCGCGATCTGTTCGAAGATGGCCCTCCGGGGCTTTTGCCGCGGATCGCGCTGGTCACCGATTTCGGAACGCCCGCCGCGCTTGCCGCTGTGCCGCAGGCGGTGTCGGCCCTGCGCCGCAGGCTGGAGCTGCGCCAGCTTGTCATCGCACTGATCGACCGAAACCCCGGTATCGCGCCGCGCGCCGCCGCCTTTGATCTGGCCGACAGCCTGGCCGCCTTTCTGGATGAGATGGAGGGCGAAGGCGTCGATCCTTCCGCGCTCGACCGGCTCGACCTGTCGGGGCATGCGGAACACTGGGCGCGGATGCAGGCCTTCATCGGGATCACCCGGCGCTATTTCGACGGGACCGATCCCGGCCCCGACAGCGAAGCCCGCGCGCGCCACATGGCGGAGGCGACCATCGCCGACTGGCAAGCCGCGCCGCCCGATCACCCGGTGATCCTTGCGGGGTCAACCGGGTCACGCGGCACGACGCAGATGCTGATGCAGGCGGTGGCGCGCCTGCCGCAGGGAGCGGTGGTGCTGCCGGGCTTCGACACCGACCTGCCCGCCGGGGTCTGGGCCCAGCTCGACGACCCGTTGCGGGGCGAAGACCATCCCCAGTTCCGGTTCGCCCGCCTGATGGCCGCGCTGGGTCTTGCGCCCGATGACCTGCGTCCCTGGACCGATGCTGCCCCGTCATCGCCCGTGCGCAACCGCGCAGTGTCGCTGGCCCTGCGCCCCGCCCCGGTCACCCATGCCTGGCGCGACGAGGGGCCGCTGCTGCCCGACCTCGACTCCGCCTTCGACAAGGTCACGCTGATCGAGGCCCCGACACCCCGCGCCGAAGCACAGGCGATTGCGCTGCGCCTGCGGCAGGCGGCCAAAGACGGGCAGACCGCGGCGCTGATCACACCCGACCGGATGCTGACGCGGCAGGTGACCGCCATGCTTGACCGCTGGGATATCGTGCCCGACGACAGCGCGGGCCTGCCCCTGCACCTGTCGCCGCCGGGCCGGTTCCTGCGCCATGTGGCCGATCTGGCGACGGGGCCGGTCACGACCGACCGGCTGCTGACCATCCTGAAGCATCCCTTGTGTCACACCGGGGCCGACCGGGGCGATCACCTGCGCATGACGCGCGATCTGGAACTGCACCTGCGCGACAAGGGCCTGCCCTTTCCCGATGCCGACCTGCTGCGCGCCTGGGCCAGTGCGCAGCCTTCCGCCGTTCCAGGCTGGGCGGACTGGGTGAGCGATACCTGCCTGTCGGGTCACAGTGCGGGCGACTGCGATCTGGGGTCGCGCGTCGCAGACCTGCGGGACAGGGCCGCACGGCTTGCCCAGGGTCCGGGGGGCGACGGCGCGGGCGAGCTATGGGGCCAGAACGCGGGCGAACAGGCGCATGAAACGCTTGCCGCGCTCGACGCCGAAGCGGCGCATGGCGGCGACCTGAACGCGCGCGACTTCGCCGATCTTCTGGGCGCGCTTCTCCGGCGGGGCGAGGTGCGCGACCGCGATGCGGGCCATCCCGGGATCATGATCTGGGGCACGCTGGAAGCCCGCGTGCAGGGGGCCGATCTTCTGATCCTCGGCGGGCTCAACGACGGGGTCTGGCCCGAAGCGATGCGGCCTGACCCCTGGCTGAACCGGTCGCTGCGGGCCGAAGCGGGGCTGTTGCTGCCCGACCGCCGGATCGGTCTTGCCGCGCATGATTTCCAGCTGGCCATCGCCGCGCCCGAGGTCTGGCTGACGCGCGCCATCCGGTCGGACGAAGCCGAAACCGTCGCGTCGCGCTGGGTCAACCGGCTGGTGAACCTGCTGTCGGGGCTTGAGGCCGCCGGGCATACCGGGGCGCTGGGCGCGATGCGCGACCGAGGGCGGCGCTGGCTGGCGCTGGTGCAGGCGGCGAACGCGGTCGAACCGGTCCCCGCGGCCCAGCGCCCGTCGCCGCGCCCGCCGGTCGAGGCGCGTCCGCGCCGGTTGCGGGTGACGGAAATCAGGACGCTGATCCGCGATCCTTACGCGATCTATGCCCGGCGGGTCCTGCGGCTTGACCCGCTGGCACCGCTGGTGCGGCTGCCCGATGCACGGATCAAGGGAACCGTCGTTCACGACGTTCTGGAAGCCTTCCTTCAGGGGGTCGGGGCGGGGGACCTTCCGCTCGATGCACAGGCGATGATCGGCGTTGCCCGCGCGGAACTGGCGCGCAGCGTGCCCTGGCCCACGGCGCGGGCCATGTGGCTGGCGCAATTCGCGCGGCAGGCCGACTGGTTCGTCGCGGGCGAACGCGACCGCCGCGCGCTGGCGCTGCCGGTGGCGACGGAACGCGATGCGCGGTCCGACCTGACCGACCCGGCCTTCACCCTGACCGCCCGCGCCGACCGGATCGATCAAGATGCAGAGGGCAATCTGATCCTTTACGACTACAAGACCGGCGCGCTGCCCAGCGCCAAGCAACAAGCGCTCTTCGACAAGCAGCTGCTGATCGAGGCCGCGATGGCCGAACGCGGGGATTTCCAGAACGTTCCCCCGGCCCCGGTGATCGGGGCGAGCTATATCGGCCTTGGTGCGCAGCGCGTATCGCAGGCCCCGCTGGAGGAGGAGACGCCAGCGGTCGTCTGGGCCAGACTGGCCGATCTTCTGCGCAGCTACCTTGCCCCTTCCGCGGGGTTCACCGCGCGGCGGTACATCGAGCGCGAATCTTACGGCGGCGATTACGATCAGCTGGCCCGCTTCGGCGAATGGGATGACGCCGACGCCCCCGTTCCGGAAGACCTGCGATGAAGGCGCGGAACGAAGCGACAGAACATCAGATCCGCGCCGCAGACCCGGTGGCGTCGACCTGGCTGTCGGCCAATGCCGGGTCGGGCAAGACGCGGGTTCTGACCGACCGCGTCGCGCGGCTTTTGCTGCAGGGGGAAGACCCGCAGCGCATCCTCTGCCTGACCTATACGAAGGCCGCGGCAAGCGAGATGCAGAACCGCCTGTTCCAGCGTCTGGGAAGCTGGGCGATGCTGCCCGACGACGCATTGTCGCGCGAGCTTGAGGATCTGGGCGCCGACGGCGCGCTGACAGCCGACCGGTTGCGCACCGCGCGCACGTTGTTCGCGGCGGCCATCGAAACGCCCGGCGGGCTCAAGATCCAGACCATCCATTCCTTCTGCGCGGGCCTTCTGCGCCGCTTCCCGGTCGAAGCCGGGATCAGCCCCCAGTTCACCGAGATCGAAGACCGCGCCGCCGCCCTTCTGCGGGCCGAGATCGTCGATGACATGGCCTCGGGACCCGAAGCGGGGCTGATTGACGCCGTCGCCATGCTGGTGGGCGGGTCGGATCTGGACCGGCTGACCGCCATCATCGCAGGCCTGCGCGAGGGCTTTTCCACCGACCGCGATATGGGCGATCTTCTGAAGATGCTCGGCCTGCCGTGCGACCTGACGGCAGAGGGTATCGCCGCGCAGGTCTTCACCGGCGGAGAACGTGACCTGTTCGACCACGTGATCCCGGTACTGGAAGGCAGCGGCACGCAGGATCAGGGCGTTGCCGCGAAGTTGCGGCGCATTCACGCCCTCGACTATCCGGCGCTGAGCGTGCTCGAGGATGCCTTGCTGACCGGGGCGGGCGCGAAAGAGCCGTTCGCGCCGAAACTCGGCAAGATACCGGTCAAGGGCGTGGCCAAGGGCCATCCCGATCTGGTCACCGATCTGGATGCGCTGATGGTGCGCGTCGCGGATGCGCGGCCCTTGCGGATCGGGTTTGACGCGGCGCGCAAGGCCGACGTGCTGCACCGGTTCGCACGGGCGTTCCTTGAGCATTACGCGCGGCGCAAGCTTTTGCGCGGCTGGGTCGATTTCGACGATCTGATCGGCAAGGCGCGGCTTCTTCTGTCGGATCCGTCGGTCGCGCAATGGGTGCTTTATCGTCTGGATGGCGGGATCGACCATGTTCTGGTCGACGAAGCCCAGGACACGAGCCCTGCCCAATGGGACGTGATCGAAAAGCTGACGCAGGAATTCACCAGTGGCGAAGGCGCCCGCGCGGCGCAGCGCACGCTGTTCGTCGTAGGCGACAAGAAACAGTCGATCTATTCCTTTCAGGGTGCCGACCCGCGTGAATTCGACCGCATGCGCGGGCTGTTCGATACGCGGCTGGGTGGGGCCGGTCAGGTGCTGCGGTCGCTGACGCTGTCGTGGTCGTTCCGGTCGGCGCATCCGATCCTGTCGGTCGTCGATGCGCTTTTCGAGGGCGAGGCGCAGGCGGGTTTCGACGATGACGCCCACCGCGCCTTTTTCGACGCGCTGCCGGGTCGCGTCGATCTCTGGCCGCTGGTCGAGGCGGGGGAAGACCCCGAAGACGGCCCCTGGTATCAGCCGCTGGACCGGGTCAGCCCGCTGCACCCGGACGTGGTTCTTGCCCGCGCCATCGCGGACGAGATCGCCCGCCTGATCGCCGCGCAGACCGCTATCCCCGATGGCAAGGGCGGCGCGCGTGCGGTGAGCGAGGGGGATTTCCTCATCCTCGTGCGGCGTCGATCGCGCCTGTTCGAGGAGATCATCCGCGCCTGCAAGGCGCGCAATCTGCGCATTGCCGGGGCGGACGTGCTGAAAGTGGGCGCCGAGACAGCGGTCAAGGACCTGGCCGCGATTATGTCTTTTCTGGCCACACCGGAAGACGACCTGTCGCTGGCGGTCACTCTGCGATCGCCGCTTCTGGGCTGGACCGAAGCGCAGCTGTTCGATCTGGCGCATCGCAGGGGGCCGGGCACCTTCCTCTGGTCGGCGCTGCGCGACAGGCGCGCCGAATTTCCCGAAACGCTGACCATCCTCGACGATCTGCGGCGGCAGGCGGATTTCCTGCGCCCCTACGACCTGCTGGAAAGGCTGCTGATCCGCCATCAGGGCCGCGCGCGGCTGTTGGCGCGACTGGGGCGCGAGGCCGAAGACGGGATCGACGCGCTTCTGTCGCAGGCACTGGCCTATGAACGCAGCGACGTGCCCAGCCTGACGGGGTTCCTGGTCTGGATGGAAACCGATGACCAGACGGCCAAGCGGCGCATCGATGCGCAGAGTGACCAGATCCGCGTCATGACGGTGCATGGCGCGAAGGGGCTTCAGGCCCCGATCGTGATCCTGCCCGACACCGCGCAGCGCAAGGCCCCCAATCCCGACCCCGTGCAGAACCTTCATGGCGTTCCCATGTGGCGCATGGCGCAGGACGCAGCGCCCGACGCGCTGATCGACGCGCGCGGGGCGGAAGACGCGCGGGCGGCGGCAGAGCGGTTGCGCCTGCTTTACGTGGCGCTGACGCGGGCGGAGCAATGGCTGATCGTGGCCGGCGCGGGGAAGCTGGACGAAAAGACCGGCGATACCTGGTATCAGCGCGTGGACCGCGGGCTGACCCGGCAGGGTGCCGTCACCTGCCCGATGCCCACGGGGGACGGGCTTCGCCTGCAGACCGGGGCCTGGGACGGGCTGGCCCTGCGTGACCCGGAAGCCAGGGCCGCCCCGCCCGACCTGCCGCCCCTGCATGACGCACCGCCACCCCCCCTGCCCGAGACGCACGAGACGCTGAGCCCGTCGGACCTTGGCGGCGCGAAAGCGCTGCCGGGTGAAGAGGGGCTCGACAAGGCGGCGGCGCAGGACCGGGGAACGCAGCTGCACCTGCTTCTGGAGCATCTGCCTGCCTTGCCGCGCGAAGACTGGGACAGCGCGGCGGCGAACCTTGTGGGCGAGGCAAGCGACCTTGTCGAAGAGGTGCGGGGCGTGCTGGACGCGCCCGCGCTGGCACCCCTGTTCGCGCCCGGCACCTTCGCAGAGGTTCCGGTGACGGCCCCGGTCGGGGGGCGGCGGCTGTTCGGCGTAATCGACCGGCTGGTGGTCGGGCCAGACCGTGTTCTGGTCGTCGATTACAAGTCGAACCGCCTTGTCCCCGACCGGCCGGAAGACTGCCCCGAAGGTCTTCTGCGCCAGATGGGGGCCTATCGTGCGATGCTTGCGCCGGTCTTCCCCGACCGCCGCATCGATGTGGCGATCCTGTGGACCCGTCCCGCAGTGCTGATGCCGCTGCCTCACGAATTGGTGCAGGCCGCACTTCGGCGTGCACCCAAGCTTGACCTTGGAGCCGGGCCTTCCTAGGTTCGGCTGCCGGATAGCTTTCAGGAGAAGCCCAATGCCCACCGTCGCCGTGACCGATGACACCTTCGACGCCGAGGTGCGGAACTCGGACATTCCCGTTGTCGTCGATTTCTGGGCCGAATGGTGCGGCCCGTGCAAACAGATCGGCCCCGCGCTGGAAGAGCTTGCCGCCGAATATGACGGGCGCGTCAAGATCGTGAAGATCAATGTCGAGGACAGCCCGAATTCCCCC
>CAZNMV010000132.1:0-8133 GCA_964573835.1 uncultured Aestuariivita sp.
GGTCTGTTCGGTGCGGTCCGACAGCGACTGGCTGGCGCTGCGGTCATCCACCATGATCACGATGTCGGACAGCGCTGCGCGCTCTTCCTCCTGATAGGCCGGACCGGCGAGGGCGCCGACGATCACCGCGGCGGCCAGCAGGCGCAGCCCCCAGCCCGACAGGCCCCGCAGGCCCGCCAGAAGGACGGTCGCCAACGCCACCGCCATGACGGCATAAAGCGCGGACCACGGGATCAGCGGGTCAAAGACGATTGTCCCGGTCATTGGCCCAACCTGTCGAGAAGCGCGGGCACATGGACCTGATCGGATTTGTAGTTGCCGGTCAGCACATGCATCACGAGGTTGATGCCGAAGCGGAAGGCCAGTTCGCGCTGGCGTTCCCCGGCAAAGCCCCGGCCCACCGGCACCATCGGGCGGCCCTGGTCGTCGACGGCCCAGGCGGCGGCCCAGTCGTTGCCGCCGATCACCACCGGCGTCACCCCGTCATTGAGGTTGCGGAAGGGCATGCCTTCGATCTGTTCGGCATCGGGCGGCGCGGCTTCGACCCAGATGTCGCGGCCCGCGTGGCGGCCGGGGAAATCCTGCAGAAGGTAGAAGGTGCGCGTGATCACATGATCGGGCGGCAGCGGTTCCAGCGGCGGAATGTCGAGAGGGGCCGCCAGTTGCTGCAGCCGTCTTCCGTTCGGGCTCGCCGCGCCGAAGCCCGCGACATTGGCGTCGCGCGTGTCGAAGACGATCATGCCGCCCGACCGAAGGTAATCGTTCAGTCGCACATAGGCGCCGTCGCTGGGGCGCGGCTGGTCGGGCGTGACCGGCCAGTAGAGGATCGGGAAGAAGACAAGCTCGTCTGTTTCGAGGTTCACGCCGATGGGGTTCGTCGGTTCGACCGAGGTGCGGAAGAACAGCATGTCGGACAGCCCGCGCAGGCCTGCGTCGGACAGCCGGTCGACCTGAGCATCGCCGGTGAGGACATAGGCCAGCACCACCTCGCCCGTCGCGGCAAGGGCGAGGGCTTCGTCGCTGTCCTGCGCCTGACCGGGGCGGGGCAGGACGATCAGCGCGAGTGTCAGCGCGGCGGCGGTGCCCACGGCGCGCGCGCGGCCCAGCCGCCCCGACAGCGCCAGCGCCGCGATCACGTCGAGGAGCAGTAGCCCGATCGCGGCGGTCAGCAGCAAGCCCCCCAGCGGCAGTTCGGCACGCACCGCCATCCCTTCGACCGGGACATTCGCGGGCCAGATCGCCGGGGCCAGCGCGTCGCCGTCGGTGATGACATTGCGCGCAAGCCTCCGGTCGCCGCTGTCGTAAAGGCCGGGCAGAAGGTCAGGCCCAAGCGCCTCGGTCACAAGGCGCGGGCCATCGACGCCCGGCAGGGTCCCCGCGTCACGCAGCCGCCCGAAGCCGTCCATCACCAGTTCGGGCTGCCAGATTGTGCCTTCGAGGTCCTCGGCCACCAGCGTCTTGGCCGAGGACGAGACGGCAAGCCGCTCCAGCATCTCGACGAAGAGGCCCGAGAGAGGCAGGCTCGACCATTCGGCATTGGCGGTGACGTGAAAGAGAACGACCTGTCCCTGCCCCATCTCTTTGCGCGTCACCAGCGGCGTGCCGTCAGCGAGTTGGGCAATGACGCGGTCCGCCAGTGTCGGGTCCGGTTGCGCCATGACCTGCGCCGTGACGGTGACGTCGCCGGGCAGGCGCAGACCGAAGAAGGGCGATCCTTCCGGGAAGGGGGCGAGCGCCTTGGGTTCACCCCAGCTCATCGCGCCGCCGACGGTGCGGCCGCCTTCGCGCAGGCGTACCGGCATGAGGGGGTCTTCCTCTTCCCGGCCCATGTCGCTGGCGGCCAGCCGCGGCCCGGCAAAGCGCAAGAGCATCCCGCCCTCTTCGATCCAGGCGGTCAGCGCCGCGGCTTCGGCGGGCGACAGGGTCGCCACATCGGCCAGCACGATCACGTCCGGATTGGCGGGCAGAAGATCGGTGATCGAGCCTGACAGAAGGTCGGCTGTGGGGATCAGCGCCTGTTCGAGGTAGTGAAGCGGCGACAGCAATTCGAGGCCTTCGCGATCCTCGCGCGCGGCGATCAGCGCGACCTCGCGCCGCCGCAGGCTGTCGTCCGACAGCGTGGTCGCCCCGGCCGACCGCTGGCCCTGAATCTCGAACCGCGACAGGCGGCCGCGCAGTTCGGCGGGCAGGACAAGGGCTGTCTCGGCGCTCAGCGCGTCGGCCGCGAAGGTGGGGGTCGCCGTGGACAGCACGCGTTCTGTCCCGGCCGGATCGCGGCCGATGGCGAGAAGGGTGACTTGACGCTCGGCCCCGGCCATGGGGCGCAGTGCGGTCAGGAGGATCGCACCGTCTTCGAACCGGGCGGGGGCCAGCGCGAAGACCGGCTGGTCGGTCTGGTAGGCGCGGACATCGCCGCGCGCCTGAAGATCGGCAAGCAGGCGGTCGCGGCCCGGGTGGGCAAGGCTGTCGCTGATCCAGTTCGTATCGAAACGCGCGTCGCCCAAGGCGGCGATCAGGTCATCGACCCGCGTGTCGCTGCCCTGCCAGGGCTGTGGCGCAAGGCCGGGCAGGCGCGAGCGCCAGACATCGGCGGCCTGAAAGACGGGGGCTTCCGGCTGGGCGAGCGAGACGACCGCGACGGTACGTCCCGTGCGCTGCGCTTCGGTCAGTTGGGCGTCGATGAGCTGGGTACGGTCCGCCCAGCGGGGCGCACCGGCCCAGCTGCCATCGACCAGAATCAGAAGCGGCCCGGTGCCTTGGGCGCGGTCATCGGGGTTCAGGACCGGCCCGGCAAGGCCGAGGATCACGGCAGCGACCGCGAGCATGCGCAGAAGAAGCAACCACCAGGGCGTGCGGTCGGACACGCTTTCGTCGTCCTTCAGCCCCAGCATCAACGCGACACCGGGGAAGCGGCGCCGGATCGGCGCGGGCGGCACCGCGCGCAGGATCAGCCACAGGATCGGCAGCGCAATCAGCCCCAGCAGGAGCCAGGGCGCGGTGAAACCTATGCCGCCCAGAATGGTCATGCCGTGCCCCCGTCCAGCGCCCGGTAAAGCCACAGAAGCGCGGATTGCGCGCTGTCGGACGTGTGGTGCAGGCCCAGCCGCCAGCCGGTCGCGCGGGTCAGATCTGCCAGTTCGGCCTTCCGCGCGGCGAGACGGTCGAGATAGCGGTCGCGCAGGTCCGACGCCTTGAGCGTTTCATGCGCAATGGTGCCGCCGATGCTTTCGAAGATGGTGCGGCCGCGGAAGGGAAACGCCTCTTCCGCGGGGTCGAGGATCTGGAACAGCACGCCGCGCACGCCGCGATCGGCAGCTTTGGTCAGGGCCAGCCGCACATCGGTCATGTCGCCGAGGAAATCCGACACGAAGACGGCGCGCGCATGCGGGATCATCGCGCGGTGTTCGGGCGGGGCGTAGTCGGCGGGCGAATCCTGCGTGAACATCTGCGCAAGGCGAACGATCTGCGCGCTGCCGCTGCGCGGCGGCAGGGCCGTGCCGGTGAGGCCCACACGTTCCCCGGCACGCACCAGCAAGATCGCGGTGGCCAGCGCGATCAGCCGCGCGCGGTCGATCTTCTGCGGCAGGTCGGCTGTGGAGGCAAACCGCATCGATGCGCCCTGATCGACCCACATCATCACCGATTGTGCGATCTGCCATTCGCGTTCGCGGACATATTGCGTGTCACCCTTGGCAGAGCGGCGGTGGTCGATCATGCGGCGCGAATCGCCTGCCTGCGCCGGGCGGTACTGCCAGAAATTGTCGCCCATCCCGGCGCGGCGGCGCCCGTGTTCGCCCAGAAGCACGGTTCCCGCCAGATGTTCGGCCCGCGCCAGAAGCGGCGGCAGGCGCGATGCCTCGCCTTCGGCCCTTGCGCGAAGGTCGAGCGGATCGGTCACGCCGCGGCCTCGGCCCGGGCAAGGCCGGCGGCGGTGCTGTCGATCAGATCGGCCAGACTGTCGCCGCGGGCACGGGCGGCGAAGTTCAGTGCCATGCGGTGGGACAGGACGGGCCGCGCCATGTCGAGCACGTCTTCGGCGCTGGGGGCAAGGCGGCCCTGCAGGAGCGCGCGCGCGCGCACCGTCAGCATCAGCGCCTGCGCCGCGCGCGGCCCAGGGCCCCAGGCCACGGTATCGCGCACCCGCGCGCTCACGCCCGGTTCGTCGGGGCGGAAGGCGCGGACGAGATCGAGGATCATCTCGACCACGGCGTCGCCCACCGGCATCCTGCGCAGGAGCTTCTGGGCCGCCATCAGTTCGCCCTCGGCGAAAACCTGCGTGGATTGGTCTTCCTCGACGCCCGTGGTGGCGAGAAGGATGTCCTTTTCGGTCTTGCGGTCGGGATAGGGCACGTCGATCTGCACGAGGAAGCGGTCAAGCTGCGCTTCGGGCAGGGGATAGGTGCCTTCCTGTTCGATCGGGTTCTGGGTGGCCAGCACATGGAAGGGCTTGTCCAGCGGCCTTGTCTGTCCCGCCACCGTCACCACCTTTTCCTGCATCGCCTGCAGAAGGGCGGACTGGGTGCGCGGGCTGGCGCGGTTGATTTCGTCGGCCATCAGAAGCTGGCAGAAGATCGGCCCCGGCACGAAGCGGAAGGCGCGCCCGCCATCCTTGCCGGTGTCGAGGATTTCCGAGCCGAGGATATCGGCGGGCATCAGGTCGGGCGTGAACTGCACGCGGTTTCCCTCAAGCCCCATAACGGTGGAGAGTGTCTCCACCAGCCGGGTCTTGCCCAGCCCCGGCAGGCCGATGAGCAGCGCGTGCCCCCCGCACAGAAGGGCCGTCAGCGTCAGGTCGACGACGCGTTCCTGCCCGATGAACCGCCGGGTGATCGAGGCGCGTGCCTCGGCCAGCTTGACCTCAAGGGCTTCGATCTCGGCGACGAGGTCATCGGGCTGGGACATGACAATCCTTTCAGGGGGCGTATATGGTCCTTGACGGATAAGTGTATCTCGCATGGGTGAAATGGCAAAAGCTATGAGCGGACAAAAAGCCGTGACCCCCTCGGCCGAGGGGCTTGCTGCCTCGGTCAGGGCAACGAAGACGCGGGGATTGCCCCCCGTTCACCTGTGGAATCCGCCGTTCTGCGGCGATCTCGACATCCGGATCGCGCGGGACGGGACGTGGTTCTATCTGGGCACGCCGTTCGGGCGGCCGGAACTGGTGAAGCTGTTTTCGTCGATTCTGAAGAAGGAAGGAGACCGCTACTTCCTTGTCACCCCGGTCGAGAAGGTAGGCATCCGCGTCGATGACGCGCCTTTCGTCGCGGTGGATTTCGATGCGGCGGGGCAGGGGGGTGATCAGGTTCTCACCTTCCGCACTCAGGTGGGCGATCTTGCCCCGGCAGGCCCCGATCACCCGATCCGGGTGGAGCGCGATGCGGAAACCGGCGAGCCGTCGCCCTATGTGCTGGTGCGGGCCAACCTCGAGGCGCTGATCGACCGCAAGAGTTTCTACCGGCTGGTCGATCTGGGCTGCCACCATGAAGGCTGGTTCGGCGCCTGGTCGGGCGGGCGGTTCTTTCCGATCATTCCCTCGGAAGAACTGGAAGGCCTCTAGCGCCGCTGCGACAGGATCACACCGACGCCGACGATGGTGGCGCCGATGGCCTGTGGCCAGCTCCAGTCCGAGCCAAGCCCGAGCAGGATCAGCATGACGTAGAAGGGCGCGATGTTGATGTGAAAGCTTGCCACCGCGATGCCGAGCCGGCCGACCGTGGCAATGAAAAGGACCTGGCTCAGCGCCATGCCGGCGATGGCATAGATGGCGAGAAGGCCGATCTGGCTGGCGTCGATCGCTGTGGCAGGCGCCACGTCCTGACCAAGGATCGCGGCCCCGGTCAGCAGCGCCAGCGTCATCGCCCCGCCGCCCGCCAGCGTCACGGTGGACCGGCCGAGCGCCGAGAGATCGGGAAAATCCCGCACCGTCGCGAAGCTGCCCCAGGAGAAGAGGAAACACGACGTCACCGCCGCCAGCGCGCCGAGGCCCAGATCGGCCGAGAGCCCGCCCGCGCCGCTGGCGATGACGCCGCCCACGAGGCTGAAGACAAGGCCGAGGATGAAGTTCGCGCGCAGGCGGCGCTGACCGGTCGCGACCTCGATGATCGTGGCGGCCAGCGGGCAGGTCGAGGCGATGATGGCCACGGTCACCGGATCGGTGAGGTCCTGCGCGATCAGCAGAAGCCAGGCCCCCACCCCGAAGCAGAGGCTGCCCACCCGCAGCCCCGCGCCCCAGCGCGCCCGCATCAGCGGTGCGGGGCCTTCGAGCAGAAGCCAGAGCCCGATGAGAAGCCCGAGCGCAAGGACGAAACGCGCGGCGATCAGCGTGAGGGGCGGCCAGGTCGCGAGCAGGATCTCGGCCGCGGGAAAGCCTGCGGACCACAAGACCATCGAGGCCACGCCCAGCGCGTTGCCGCCCAGAACCTGCGCGCGCGGCAAGGCTGCCGTGCCGCCGAGGGGATCGGGGGCGGTGGTCATGTCCGGTCCTTTCCATGGGATCCGCGCGGCGGTCCGGTGTCGTGCCGCCTTGCCCCGAACGTGGCGGGGGGTCTGTCGCGTTTCCGACCCTGTGTCGTTTTCGGGCAGAGGGGAGGGGGCATCGTCCATTGTCCTCGGACCAATGGCGGACAATGGACAATCCCCGTCGCCCGTTTCGGGCGACTCCCCCGGGATATTTGCGAACCCGAAGAAGCAGGGGACGCGCTGTTGCTGGTAGGGGCCCGTTAAGGGCGCAGTTCCTTCCATTGACCCGGTTTGAGGCCTTCGACCGTATGCGGCCCGACCGACCAGCGGACCAGCCGCAGGACCGGCAGGCCGACATGGGCGCACATGCGGCGGATCTGCCGGTTGCGGCCTTCGGTGATGGTGAGGCGCAGCCAGGCGTCGGGGACCGACTTGCGGAAGCGAACGGGCGGGTCGCGGGGCCAGAGCCAGAGGGGTTCGTCGATCTGATCGGCCTGTGCGGGCCGGGTGGGGCCGTCGGCGAGCGTCACGCCCGCGCGCAGGGCGGCAAGCGCCGCGTCGTCAGGCGTGCCTTCGACCTGCACGACATAGGTTTTCGGCGTGTGCGATGTCGGGTCGGTCAGCCGGGCCTGCAGGATGCCGTCATTGGTGAGCAGCAGCAGCCCCTCGCTGTCGCGGTCGAGCCGGCCCGCGGGATACATGCCCGGCATGTCGAGCACGCGTCCCAGCCCCGGCCAGTTGCCGTCATCGGTGAACTGGCTGAGCATGTTCATCGGCTTGTTGAAGGCGATGATGCGGGTTTCGCCCTTCGGGATGCGGGGCCGGGGGCGCGGTCGGCTCATGGGTTATCGGCCTGCCATTTGGCCAGCCAGCGTTTGGGGGCCATCTCCTCCCAGGTGCGGCGCAGGCGGGCGCGGGCCCAGTCGGGGTCGATCCGGCCCGCGGCGACCAGGATCAGGCCGTGATTGGCGTAGTGGTCATGGTGCAGGAAGGTCGCCGGGTCGGCGGCGATCAGCGCCTCGCGTTCCTCGATCGCGCACTTGAAGACGCCCGCTTCGACGTAGGGCGACCACCAGACCCACATCTTGCCGTGCGCCTTGAGGTTGGGGTTGCCCCAGCTGACCGCATCCTCGACTTTCGGAAGCTCCAGGGACAGGGCGAGGGCGCGCAGGTCGGGCCAGTTGTCAATCCCGCTCATCAATGTGCCTCGGCCCAGTTCTGGCCTTGCCCCGCATCCACCGTCAGCTTCACGGCGAGTTTCACCACCGGGTCGCAGGCGCCTTCCATCACCTCGCGGGCGCGGGCGATGGTCTGATCTACCGCGTCTTCGTCCACCTCGAACAGCAGTTCGTCATGGACCTGCAGCAGCATCTTCGCGGGCAGGTCGCTGATGGCGGCCTCCATCCGGATCATGGCGCGGCGGATGATGTCGGCGGCTGTCCCTTGAATGGGGGCATTGATCGCGGCGCGCTGGGCGAAACCGGCGGTGGGGCCTTTCGCGTTGATCTCGGGCGTGTGGATCTTGCGGCCGAAGAGCGTCTGGACGAAGCCGTTTTCCTTCGCGAAGGCCTTGGTGTCGTCCATGTAGCCGCGGATGCCGGGGAAGCGTTCGAAATAGCGGTCGATGAAGCCCTGCGCCTCGGCCCGCGGAATGCGCAGGTTGCGGGCGAGGCC
>CAZNMV010000133.1:0-8101 GCA_964573835.1 uncultured Aestuariivita sp.
ACGTCGCGCCAGTACGAGTTCCATTTCAAGATGGCCGAGGTGACGAAGATGGCGCTCGAGGCGGCGGGCCTGCCGGTCGAGCTGAACGTCGTTGACTGGGCGACGCTGGGCCAGCAGCGCAATGATCCAGCGCTGTGGGACATCTATATCACCCACTCACCCTTCCTGCCCGAACCGGCGCTGACGGACATGTATGCACCGACATCGCGGCTGGGCTGGTCGGAGCCCGAGAAGGATGCGATCCACGCGGCCTTCACCACCGAGACCGATCAGGCGGCGCGGCAAGAGCTGTTCGCGCAGTTGCAGCAAAAGCTGTTCGAGGACGTTGGCTTCATCAAGATCGGCGGGTTCAACGCATTGCAGGGCCAGCGTCAGGGGCTCGAAGGCGTCGTGCCGTCGCCTTGGCCGTTCTTCTGGAACGCACAGGTCAACTGAGGCATCATGGCGGGGCGCCGCGTGGGCGCCCCGCCTGCACCCCAAAAGACAACCCGCGCGCGCAGGCCACCTGGTCAGCGGCGCGTATCGGATAATAGCGCATGATGGCTCGTTACATCTTTCGCCGTATTCTCGGCATGTTTGTAGTGGTTTTCCTTGTCTTCACCATCGCTTTCGTGATCGTAAGACTTGCGCCGGGTGATCCGGCTGCGCTGTTGCTTGGCCCCGAGGCCACGCCGGAAGACGCGGCGTTGTTGCGTGAACGGCTTGGCCTCGACCGGTCGATCGCGGTGCAGTACTTGACGTTTCTTGCCAATACCGCGCGTGGTGAATTGGGCACGTCGATCTTCTTTAACCAGCCGGTTACGACTGTGATGGCCGGGCGAGCGGAGCCCACGATCTTTCTGGCGTTATTCTCATTGGTGATCGCGCTGGTGATCGCCGCGCCGATCGGGATCTTTGCCGCTTATTGGCGTGGATCTTTTCTTGACCAGGCGGCGATTTCAACGGCTATGCTTGCCGCCTCGGTGCCGAGTTTTTGGACCGGGCTGATCGTGCAGCGGTACCTCGCTACGGAACTGGGCTGGTTCCCGGCATCGGGATATGGCGGGCCCGACGCGGATTTCTGGGAGCGGATGCGCCACCTGCTGCTGCCGTCGCTGGTGCTGGGGGTGGTGAATTCGGCGTTGATTCTGCGGTTTACGCGTGCGTCGATGCTGGATGTACTGGGCGAGGATTACGTGCGCACCGCGCGATCCAAGGGGATGAGTGAGGCGCGCGTCGTGCTGCGCCATGCGATGAAGAACGCCGCTATCCCGATTATCACCGTCGTCGGGCTGACATTTGCGCTGCTGGTGTCAGGCGCTGTGGTGACGGAACGGGTCTTCAACATACCCGGCATGGGTAACCTTGTAGTGAATGCCGTACTGCGGCGCGACTATCCGATCATCCAAGGTACGCTAATTGTCGTGGCGACGCTTTATGTACTGATAAACCTTGCGGTCGATTTGCTGTACCTCGTGGTCGACAAACGCGTGAAATACTAGGGGCGGAAAGGAATGGCAGCCACGCTTTCGGATGAACCGGTTTTCCTGCGCGCGCTGCTGGCGCGCAGATCGGTGCTGATCGCTCTGACGGTGTTCGTCGTGGTGGCGACGGTGTGCCTGCTGGCAGCGTGGATCGCCCCCGCCGATCCGGCGCGGATGTCGGTGCGGGCGCGCCTGACGCCGCCCGGCGCGCAGTTCTGGCTGGGAGCGGATGCCTTCGGGCGCGATGTGGCGTCACGCTTGCTATATGCAGGACAGACATCACTGATGATCGGGTTGGGTGTTGCAGCGCTGTCGACGGTGATGGGTGTTACGATCGGACTGCTGGCCGGGTTCTTCCGGGCGCTGGATGCGCCGCTGTCGCGGCTGATCGACGCGATGATGGCCTTTCCCGACATCCTGCTGGCGATCGCGCTGGTGGCAATCCTGGGCGGATCGGTGGTGAACGTCATGATCGCCCTGTCCATCGTCTACGCGCCGCGGTTCGCCCGGATCAGCCGCGCCTCGACGCTGGTGATCCGCGAATTGCCTTTCGTCGAGGCGGCGCGCGCGCTTGGATCCTCGACACGCTACATCATCGTCAACCATGTGCTGCGCAATATCCTGTCGCCCCTGATCGTGCAGGCGACGTTCATCTTCGCCTATGCCATGCTGGCCGAGGCAGGGTTGTCGTTTCTGGGCGTTGGTGTCGACCCTTCGGTTCCAACATGGGGCACGATGATCAACGAGGGGCGCCAGTACATAGACCAGGCGGCGTTTCTGATCCTGTTTCCGGGGCTCGCGATTTCGATCTCGGTCCTTTCCCTGCAACTGATCGGCGATGGGCTGCGCGATGCGCTCGACCCGCGCCTTGCCCGAGAGCTTTAGTCCATGTCCCTAACCCTAACCAATTTCAAACCCGCTGCTCTGGATATCGCTGCCGGCCCGTTGCATGTAGGCGATGACGGCCTGATCACGGCCACTGCAATGCCGGGTGCACGGCAGATCGATTGCGGTGGCGCTTACTTGTCGCCTGGCTGGTGCGATCTGCATGTACATGTCTGGCACGGCGGCACGGACATTTCGGTCCGCGCGTCCGAGGCAGGGCGCGCGACTGGCGTAACCGCGATGGCCGATGCCGGATCGGCGGGCGAAGCGAATTTTCACGGGCTGCGCGAATACGTCATCGAGCCGCAGGCCGAGACGGTGAAAGCCTTTCTGAACATCGGCTCGATCGGGCTGGTAGCCTGCAACAGGGTATCGGAACTGATCGATATGCGGTCGATCGACGTGGATCGCACGCTCGCGGTGATCGAGGCCAACCGCGACGTGATCTGTGGCGTCAAGGTGCGCGCCAGCGGTGTGATCGTAGGCGCTTGGGGCATCACGCCCGCCAAGATTGCGAAGCGTCTGGGCGAAATCACCGATCTGCCGTTGATGGTGCATGTGGGCGAACCGCCTCCGCTGATCGACGAGGTGTTCGACATCTTGTCGCCAGGCGATATCGTGACCCATTGTTTCAATGGTAAGAAGGCCGGATCGATCCGGGATACGGCGGCGCTGTTCAATCAGGCGCGGCACCTGTCGGAGCGGGGCGTCCGCATGGACATCGGGCATGGGCAGGCTTCCTTCTGTTTCGCAACGGCGCGGGCATCGATCGCCGATGGTCTGCGGCCATGGTCGATTTCCACCGACCTGCACCTGCGCAACATTCACGGCGCGGTTCTGGATCTTGCGACCACGGCGTCGAAGCTGATGGCTGTCGGTCTGCCGTTCGACGAGACCATTGCGGCGATCAGCACTCGGCCGCGTGAAACGCTGGCCCTGCCCGCCACGGCGCGGCCCGGCGCACGCGCCGATTTCACGCTGTTCCGTGTTGACGATTCGACACAGGAGGTGATCGACAGCCTCGGTAACCGCCTCACGCTGGACAGGATGATCGAGCCGGTGGCGACGATCATTGGCACAAGCCACATGCCTGCGGCGCGGAGGTTGCAATGAAGAAGGCTGCGCCCGCTCTGACTGTCGAGGGGCTGCGGGTCGCGTTTAAGGCGCGACGCGGGGCGCTGACGGCGTTGCGCGATGTCAGCTTTTCGCTGCCGCAGGGGCGCACGCTGGCGCTTGTGGGTGAAAGCGGATCGGGCAAGTCGGTATCGTCTCTCGCGATCATGGGACTTTTGCCGCGGGGTGGCGAGATCGCGGCGGGGCGCATCGGCTATCGCACTCAGGCGGGGGACGAAATCGACCTGGCGCAGGCTAATGAAGCCACGCACCGCGGCCTTCGCGGCGCCGAAATTTCAATGATCTTCCAGGAACCGATGTCATCGTTAAACCCGCTGTTCACGGTGGCGGACCAGATCGGCGAGATGTTGTTGCTGCACACCGATCTTGACGCCGCGGCGCGGCGCAAGCGGGTGCTGCAGATCCTCGACATGGTCGAGATCCCGGCGGCTGAAAGCCGGATGAGCAACTATCCGCACGAATTGTCGGGCGGGATGCGGCAGCGCGTGATGATCGCGATGGCGCTGGTGTGCACACCGCGCCTTCTGATCGCCGACGAACCCACGACGGCGCTGGACGTGACAATCCAGGCGCAGATCCTGGATCTGATGCGCCGCTTGCAGCGCGAGCTTGGCATGTCGATCCTATTCATCACCCATGACATGGGGGTGGTGGCAGAAATGGCCGACGACGTGGCGGTGATGTATGCCGGGGCGGTGGTGGAAAGCGCGTCTGCGCCTGATCTTTTCGCGCTGCCGCGTCATCCCTACACGCGCGGCCTTCTAGAATCGATCCCCATGACGGGGCGTGCGCGCGGCACACGGCTTGTGCCCATTCCGGGAACCGTGCCGTCGCTGGCGGCGATGCCGCCTGGCTGTGCATTTGCGCCGCGCTGCGGGCATGCCAATTCAGCCTGTGGCAGTCCCGTAGCGCTTTACGATGTAACGCCGCGGCACCGCGTCGCCTGTATTTACCCCGTCACCTCCGCTGAGGATGCCAATGTCTGAGCCGTTGCTTAAGATTAGAGGCCTTAGCAAGGTGTTCCACACCCCGCGCGGATCGGTGCAGGCACTATCGGATGTCAGTTTTGACATTCCGCGCGGATCGATCACCGGGCTGGTGGGCGAAAGCGGATCGGGCAAGACAACCCTGGGGCGCACGCTCTTGCGCCTGCTCGAGCCGACTGGTGGTAGCACGATCTTCGATGGCCGTGATCTGAACACGCTGCCCTCGGAAGACCTTCGCGCGATGCGGCGGCGCATGCAGATTATATTTCAGGATCCGGTATCGTCGCTGAACCCTCGGCTTAAGGTCGGGCAGATCATCGCGGAGGGGCTTGTCGCGCACGGGATAGGCACTGCCGCGGCGCGGCGCGACAGGGTGGCCGCGCTGCTGGACGAAGTCGGGCTAAGCGCCGACTATATGACACGCTATCCGCACGAATTCTCAGGTGGCCAGCGCCAGCGCATCGGCATCGCGCGTGCGCTCGCGCTTGATCCCGAATTCATCGTGGCGGATGAAAGCGTGTCGGCGCTGGACGTATCTATTCAGGCGCAGATCCTTAACCTTCTTCTGGACCTTCGCGAAAGGCGCAACCTGACGATGCTTTTCATCGCGCATGATCTGTCTGTCGTGGAATACCTGTGCGATCAGATCATTGTGATGTATCTGGGCCGCATCGTCGAACGCGGCCCAGCAAATGCCGTGCACCGACATGCGGCGCATCCCTACACTCGCGCATTGCTGTCGGCGATCCCGGTGGCGCGCCCCGGCGGCCGCGCCGCGCGCGAGGTGCTAACGGGAGATATCCCCAGCCCGCTTTCGCCGCCATCGGGGTGTGTTTTCCGCACCCGGTGCCGGATTGCGGGGCCGGAGTGTGCGACGGGCCTGCCCGGCGCCGTTGAAACTGGCCCTTCCCACATCAGTTACTGCAAAAACATCGAGGCCCCCGTATGACGCTTGCGACAGGCATCCTTTCCCCCGAAGCCCGGATCGCTCGAGTGGGCCTGCGCCTGCCCCTCGCCGCGCCCGAACCCATCGGCGCCTTCAGCAACCTGCGCGCGCATCGCGGATTGCTGTATGTATCGGGGCAGGGCCCGGTTCTGCCGGATGGTACGCTCAAGCGTGGCAAGGTGGGCGGCACGGTTACGGCGGAAGAGGCGCGCGAGCATGCGCGGCTGGTGGCGCTCAATATTTTGGCCGCGGTCCGCGCGCATTTCGGCAGCCTAAATCACATTGTTGGTGTGGTAAAATTACTGGGCCTGGTGAATGCCGTGCCCGAATTCGAACGCCACCCGTTCGTCATTGATGGGGCCTCGCAACTCTTCCATGAGGTATTCGGAGCGCGGGGCGTGCACGCGCGTTCGTCCTTTGGGGTCGCGTCATTGCCGAACCAGATCACCGTGGAGATCGAGGCGATCCTGGAGCTTGAGGACGGAGCGGCGTGACGCGATCAGGCGGCAGCGGGGCGGCCCAGCGCACGTTCGACGCGAAGAGCCGCGTTGCGCACGGCATCGGCAAGTTCATCGGCGCGAGCCTGTGCCTGCCGTTCGGCCAGCACGATCGAGATCGTTGCTGCGCAGGCGCCGGTTTCGTCGCGGATGGGGGCGGCGATGCAGGCGACGGCGTATTCCGACTGGCTCATCTGGATGGCGAGGCGGCTTTGAAAATCCTCGCGCGATTTCTGCGCCAGGCGGACAGGATCAGTTTCTGCCATGCCCGTGCTAGAGGGCTGCGCGCATTCGACGAAGGCGGCGATCCTGTCGGCATCCGACAGATGCCCGAGCAGCAGACGCCCCGATGCCGTCCAGTTCAGTGGCACGCGGGTACCGACATCGGATGTGACACGAAAATGCCCCTCGCCCTCGACCATGGCGATAACGGTCATCATGCCGCCGTCGCGGGCGCACAACTGCACGGTTTCTCCAGTTTCCTCGGCGAGGCGGCGCATCTCGCGGCGGGCCTCGGCATAGGTGTCGAGCGAGGCGCGGTAGCTCAGGCCATAGCGCATCAGGCGGGGGCCCAGCCAGACGCGCGTTCCATCGGCCCGGCTGAGCATGTCGCGCGCAATGAGTTCATCGACAACTCGATAGATCGTCGACACCGGCGCGCCGGTGGATCTCGCGAGATCATAGGCTGTCATTGGCTGGCCACGCGCGGACAGGATATCCATGATCTGGATAGCACGGTCGATCCCGCTTGTGCGCGTGCGCGGCGTGTCGGACATCTGCAACCCTCCTAATGCTAAGGTTCTTCAATTATGGAAAAGACACTAATAGATCAAGCCATCGCTCAGATTCCGGCGCGTGGGCATAACGATTACTGGGGCTGGCACCTGGATCATGGCTATAGCCGCGTCATCAATGTTTCGGGCACGATGACGTCGCTGGGCGCGAGCCTTGCCGCACCCGAGGTCGCCGAGGCGACAGCGCAAGCCATGGGCCGCTTCGTGAAAATGCACGAGATGCAGGCCGTGGCGAGCCGCGCCATCGCCGCGCTGACCGGGGCCGAGGCGGGATGCCTGACGGCCTCGGCCAGCGCGGGCATCACGCTTGCTGTTGCAGGGTGCATTACCGGGCTGGATCCGGCCCATGCCGAGGCACTGCCGCGCTGCCCTGGCCCGAAATCGGAGGTGGTGGTGCAGGCTGGCCATTTGTGCGGCTATGGCGCGCCGGTGTCGAGCGCAATCGAGCTTGCGGGAGGCACGGTGCGCCAGATCGGGCAATCGACGCTGGCGATGGACCACCAGTTACGCGGTGCGCTGGGGCCGGAAACGGCTGCTGCGGTTTATGTCGTTTCACATCACGTGGTGCATTACGGCCAGATCCCATTCGCGCGCTTCGTCGCCATCTGCCATGCCGCAGGTGTTCCAGTGATCGTTGATGCGGCATCGGAATACGATCTGCGCGGCTTTGTCGACCAGGGGGCGGATCTGGCGATCTATTCGGCGCACAAGTTTCTTGGCGGGCCGACGGCGGGCATCATCGCTGGGCGGCGTGACGCAGTGCGCGCGGCCTATCTTCAGAACATCGGCATCGGACGGGGCATGAAGATCGGTAAGGAAAGCATTGCTGGGGCGATCGCCGCGATCGAAGCCTGGATGCGGCGCGATCACGCGGCAGTCAAGGCAACTGAGGCCGAGGCGCTAACCCTTTGGGCAAAAGCATTTTCCGGCATCGACGGGATCACACCACGCATCGTACCCGACCCGACCGGCAATCCCCTGGACCGGATGCAGATCGAGGTAGACAGCGCGCGCACCGGCTCGACGGCGGCTGCGATCGCGCGGTATCTCGGCACGCTCGACCCCGCGATCGTCGTGCGCAACCACGAAGTTGAACTGGGGTATTTTCAGCTTGATCCCTGCAACCTTGCGCCTGGGCAAGCTCGAATTGTGGCGGATGTGGTGGGGGCCGCACTGCGCATGGCGGGCGCGATCACCCCGCAGGACGGGGATCTAGATGGCGCGCGCAACGGCGGCGTCGAGGCGCATCTGCGCTGGCTGGCCGAATAGGTGTGCCTGCGCGGTTAGCGCGTGGCGCGCATCACTAGCGCAGCTGGCGCGCGCCGGTGGGGATGAGACGATACCCAAGCCGCTGGCGAAATCTTCGCCGCAGCCCACGGCGCGCCGCCGGACGGTT
>CAZNMV010000134.1:0-8090 GCA_964573835.1 uncultured Aestuariivita sp.
GAAGGAATGACCGGATCGCGCGCGGGGCCCGGTTGGCTGCGCGCGGGCTTGCCGGTGACGCCCGCGAATTAGGCTTTCGTCAGCGCCTCGAACGCCTCGTTCTGGGTGAGAAAGACCTTGCCGCTCAGCTCCCCCAGAAAGCCGGTGCGCTGCAGGCGGTCCATCACAGGGCCTTTCACCTCGGACAGATGCATCGTGAGGCCCATGTCACGCAGCCGTGCGTTCAGGTCCTGCAGCGATTCCAGCGCGGAAAAGTCGATTTCGTTCACCGCCGCGCACATCAGGACCAGATGCTTGGGGCGCGGTTCCACCGCGACGCGGGCAAGCACCATGTCCTCCATCCAGCGGGCATTGGCGAAATAGAGGCTTTCATCGATGCGCAAGGTGACAAGCTTCGGGTCGGTATCGACCTTGTGACGCAGGATGTTGCGGAAATGTTCGGTCCCCGGCACGCGGCCCACTTCGGCGACATGGGGTTTCGACGTCTTCCAGACAAACAGCAGCAGCGACAGGATCACCCCCGCGGCGACGCCGGTTTCAACGCCAGCGGCCAGCGTCAGCAAGATCGTCGCCATGACAGCCGCGAAATCCGCCCATGCATAGGAAAAGGCCCGCTTCACCAGCGCAAGATCGATCAGCGACAGCACCGCCACGATGATCGTCGCCGCCAGCGTCGCCTTGGGCAGGAAATAGAGAAGCGGCGTCAGGAACATCGCCGCCCCCAGAAGGCCGATGGCGGTCAGTGCACCGGCAGCGGGTGTCACGGCACCTGCGTCGAAGTTCACGACCGATCGCGCGAAGCCCCCCGTCACCGGATAGCCCCCCGAAAAGGCGGATGACAGGTTCGCGGCACCAAGGCCCAGAAGCTCCTGATCGGGGTCGATGCGGTCGCGGGTCTTGGCGGCCAGCGTCTGGCCGACCGACACGCTTTCGACATAACCGATGACCGAGATGAGAAGCGCAGGCACCAGCAGCGCGTAAACAAGGCCAAGATCGGGCAGCGGCAGGCCCAGCGGCGGCAGGCCCGCGGGGATCGCCCCCACGATGGCAACCCCTGCCCCGTCAAGCCCAAGGCCCCAGGTCGCCGCAGTGGTCGCGACAACCACCAGAACCGGACCCACCCGGGCAAGCGTTGCCGCCGTCGACGGTGCGAGACCCGCGCGCGTCAGAAGCTTTGCAAGGCTCTTGCGGGCCCAGACAAGGAAACCCAGCGCGGCAAGCCCCACCGCCAGCGTGGGCAGGTTGATGTCGCCGCGCGCGTCCCAGAGACCGGTAAACATTTCAGGCAGGCTGTGCCCCCCTGCCTTCACGCCCAGGATATGCTGCACCTGCCCCACCGCGATCAGCAGGCCCGAGGCGGTGATGAACCCCGAAATCACCGGATGGCTGAGGAAATTGGCGATGAAGCCCATGCGCAGAAGCCCCATCGCCACCAGCATCAGACCCGAGAGCGCCGCCAGCACCGCAGCGGCGGCGACGTATTCCGTCACGCTGCCCAGTCCCAGCGGCGCCAGCGCCGACGCGGTCATGAGCGAGACGACAGCGACCGGCCCGACTGCCAGCGCCTTCGACGTGCCGAAGATCGCATAGGCCACCAGCGGCAGGATCGAGGCGTAAAGCCCTACCTCGGCCGGAAGACCCGCCAGAAGCGCATAGGCCAGAGATTGCGGGATCAGCATGATCGTGACGATCACCGCCGCCAGCGCATCGCCCCCGAAGGTCGCGCGGTCATAGCGGCGGCCCCAGTCGAGGATCGGCAAGTATCGGGAAAGGGTCATGGGAAGGCCTGTGGTCTTGATGTCGAGACCGACAGATAGACCCTTTGGCCTACATATTCAATATGACTAATATGTTTTGCAGGCAGAAGCGGTCGCCCGCCCCTGCCCTGCGTGGTCATGTGTCAGAAAAAGGCCTGCAACCCGGTCTGGGCACGGCCGAGGATCAGCGCGTGCACGTCATGGGTGCCTTCATAGGTGTTCACGGTTTCCAGATTCACCATGTGGCGGATCACCTGGAATTCGAGACTGATGCCGTTGCCACCATGCATGTCGCGCGCGGCGCGCGCGATATCCAGCGCCTTGCCGCAATTGTTGCGCTTGATGATGGAAATCATCTCGGGCGCGGCGTTCGCCGTATCCATCAGGCGGCCGACCTGAAGGCTCGCCTGCAGACCCAGCGCGATTTCGGTCTGCATGTCGGCCAGCTTCTTCTGGAAGAGCTGCGTCTGCGCGATCGGCTTGCCAAACTGCTTGCGGTCAAGCCCGTATTGCCGCGCAGCGTGCCAGCAGAATTCGGCCGACCCCATGACGCCCCAGGAAATGCCGTAACGCGCCCGGTTGAGGCAGCCGAAAGGCCCCTTCAGGCCTTCGACGTAGGGCAGAAGCGCGTCTTCGCCCACCTCGACATTGTCCATGACGATCTCGCCGGTGATCGAGGCGCGCAAGGACAGCTTGTTGTCGATCTTGGGCGCGCTCAGCCCCTTCATCCCCTTTTCAAGCACGAAGCCGCGGATCTTGCCGCCATGCGCTTCGGACTTGGCCCAGACGACGAACACATCGGCGATGGGGGCATTGGAAATCCACATCTTGGCGCCCGTCAGGCGATAGCCTGTCGCTGTCTTCTCGGCGCGGGTCTTCATGCCGGCGGGGTCGCTGCCTGCATCGGGTTCGGTCAGGCCGAAACAGCCGATGAGTTCGCCCGAGGCAAGGCCCGGCAGGTATTTCTTGCGCTGCTCTTCCGAGCCATAGGCATAGATCGGATACATGACGAGAGAGGACTGCACGCTCATCATCGACCGGTACCCGCTGTCCACACGCTCGATCTCGCGCGCGACAAGGCCGTAGCTGACATAGCCCGCACCGAGCCCGCCATATTCTTCCGGCACCGTGACGCCCAGAAGGCCCATCTCGCCCATTTCACGGAAGATGGAGGCGTCGGTTTCCTCGTTCGCGAAGGCGCGGGTCACACGGGGCTGCAGTTTTTCCTGCGCGAAGGTCTTCGCGGCGTCGGCCAGCATGCGCTCTTCCTCGGTCAGCTGGTCGGCAAGACGGAAGGGATCGGCCCAGTCGAAGCGGCCGAGATCCGGCGCGTCCTTGGCCTTGAGGCTGGGTTTCGGAGTGGACTGGATGTTCATGGGGACCTCCCTTGGCGGTTGTTGCGCCGGAGATACCGCAAAATCGGTCCGAAATACACCGAGACTTTTGCGCAAAAGCATGAGACAAACTCATACATGACGACACCGCGACGCTTTCACCCTTCGATCTCGGCCCTGCGCGCGCTCGAAGCGCTCGACCGGCTGGGCAGCGCCTCGGCGGCGGCGGCGGAATTGTCGTTGACGCAGGGCGCGATCAGCCGCCAGGTGCAATCGCTCGAAGAACAGATGGGCCAAAGGCTGGTGCGCCGCGACGGGCGGAGGCTGGTGCTGACCGATCCCGCGCGGGCCTTCGCCGCCGATATCCGGGGCGCGCTGAACCAGATCGCGCAGGCGACACTGCGGCTGCAGGCCCGGCCCGCGGGTGGCACGCTGAGCCTTGCGATCCTGCCCGCTTTCGGGATGCGCTGGCTGATGCCGCGGTTGCCCGACTTCGCCCGCCGCCACCCGGACGTGACCATCAACATGGGCACAGAGCTTGTGCCTTTCGCCTTTTCGTCAACGGCTTACGACGCGGCGTTGCACTTTGGCGCAGGCGATTGGCCGGGGACCGACCGGCTGCTGCTGCGGCATGAAAGCATGATCCCCGTCTGCGCGCCGGGCCTGATGGGCGGACGCCGCATCGCCGGGGCGCGCGATGCGCTGCGCTTTCCGCTGCTGCACATCCGCACACGCGCCACCGCCTGGGCCGACTGGCTGCAGGGCGAGGGCGTCGATCCCCCCCTGCCCCTGCCCGGCACGATCTATGATCAATTCGCAACCATCACGCAGGCGGCGCTGCATGGGTTGGGCGTGGCGCTGCTGCCCGATTATCTGGCCGAACAGGATCTTGCCACGGGTCGGCTCATCGCCCCCTTCGGCCCTGCGGCCGAGGCGAAAGGCGCTTATTGGCTGGTCTGGCCGCGCGAGCGCGCGCATGACCCGTCGCTGGCCGCTTTCCGCGACTGGCTGACCACGCAGGCGCAGCCCGAAGACCCGCTGCCGCGTTAATCCCCGCTGTCGTCGAGACTGGGCAGCGCCGCCTTGCGGCGGCCTTCGTCGGGCTTTTCCCCGGTGACAAGGAAGACCACCTGTTCGGCGATGGACGTGACGTGGTCGCCCGCGCGTTCGATGTTCTTGGCGATGAAATGCAGGTGCATGCAGGCGCTGATGCTGCGCGGGTCTTCCATCATGTGGGTGAGAAACTCGCGGAAGAGCGCATTGTACATCTGGTCGATGTCAACGTCACGGTTGATCACGTCACGCGCGAGGTCTGCGTCGCGTTGCACGAAGGCGTCGAGCGCGTCGCGCAGCATCACTTCCACCTCGCGCCCCATGCGGCGAAGCGCTGCCGCCCCATCCCCCACCGGCGCCATCCGCGACAGGACGGCAGTACGCTTGGCAAGGTTTTTCGCATAATCTCCAATGCGTTCGAGGTTGGAGCTGATCTTGATCACGCTGAGCACCAGCCGCAGGTCCACCGCCGTCGGCGCGCGCAGCGCGATGACGCGGGCGGCTTCCTGGTTGATCTGCTCTTCCAGCGCGTCGATCTGCGCGTCCTTGCGGCGCACCGTCTCGGCCAGTTCCTCGTCCCGGGTTTCCAGCGATTTGGCGCTGTCGAGGATCGCCTCCTCGACCAGTCCGCCCATCTTCATGATGCTGGCCTGGATCCGCTCCAGATCGCGGTCGAATGCCGACTGAATGTGCATCTTGTCGCCCATGATCCTATCCGATCCGTCCGGTGATATAGCTTTCGGTGCGCGGGTCCTGCGGGTTGGTGAAGATCAGGCTGGTATCGCCGTATTCAACGAGGCTTCCGAGGTGGAAAAAGGCTGTCTTCTGGCTGACGCGGGCGGCCTGCTGCATGGAATGGGTGACGATCACGACAGAATAGTTCTGCCGCAGGTCGTCGATCAGTTCCTCGACCTGCGCCGTCGCGATCGGGTCGAGCGCGCTGCAAGGTTCGTCCATCAGGAGAACCTCGGGTCCGGTCGCCACCGCGCGGGCGATGCATAGACGCTGCTGCTGGCCGCCCGACAGGCCAGTGCCGCTTTCCTGCAAGCGGTCCTTCACCTCGTTCCACAGGGCTGCCTTCTTCAGGCTTTCCTCGACGATCCCGTCGAGTTCGGATTTGGAGCGCGTCAGGCCGTGGATCTTGGGGCCGTATGCCACGTTGTCGTAGATCGACTTCGGAAAGGGGTTCGGCTTCTGGAACACCATCCCCACCTTGGCGCGCAGCTGCACCGGGTCGACGCGCTTGTCGTAGATGTCTTCGCCATCCAGAAGGATCGTGCCTTCCATCCGGGCGCTGGAAATCGTGTCGTTCATACGGTTGAGGCAGCGCAGGAAGGTGGACTTGCCGCAGCCCGACGGCCCGATGAAGGCGGTCACCTTCTTGTCGAGGATATCGACATCCACATCCTTCAGCGCCTGCTTGTCTGCATAGAAGACCTGAACGTCGCGCGCCGTGATCTTGATGTTGTCAGCTGTCACGTCCGCCCCGATATCCTGACTTGCGTCCACTTTCGCCCCTCCCCCGGGTCGGGGTTAACCTAATCATGCCGCCGCCCGCAGGCTAGGGGCAGTTTGGATCACTTCGGCAAAATCACGGTAAAGACCGATCCCTTGCCCAGATCGCTGCTGACCCGAAGCCGCCCGCGATGGCGGTTCACGATGTGCTTGACGATGGCAAGGCCCAGCCCCGTGCCGCCCAGTTCGCGCGACCGGTGGCTGTCGGCGCGGTAAAAACGTTCGGTCAGCCGCGGCAGGTGCACCGGGTCGATGCCGGGGCCGAAATCGATGATGCGCAGCCGGGCGGACGGCCCGCGCACCGCCGGATCGTGGTCTTCCTCGGACAGTTCGGCACGCACGATCTTGCCCGCCGCACCATATTTGATCGCGTTCTCGATCAGGTTGGTGATGACCTGCTGCAGCTGGTCGGCATCGCCCGTCACCACCACGGGCCGCGGCGGCCGGTCGAGTTCAAGCGTCACGCCCGCTTCTTCGGCCAGCGGCCGCAGGGTGTGCAGCGTCGAAGCGAGTTGCGCGCCAAGGTCCACGTGGTCGCGCGGGCGCACGCGTTCCTCCGATTCCACCCGGCTCAGCGACAGGAGATCGCCGACAAGCCGGTTCATGCGCCCCGCCTCGCCCTCCATGATCGACAGAAAGCGGTCGCGCGCGCGTTCGTCATTGCGCGCGGGGCCGCGCAGCGTCTCGATGAAGCCCAGAAGCGCGGTCAGCGGCGTGCGCAGTTCGTGGCTGACATTGGCGACGAAATCGCGGCGCATCTGGCCCGCCTGTTCCACCTGCGTGACGTCCTGCAACAGCACCAGAACCCAGCCGCGCGTGGCATTGCCCGGGTCGGGGATGAAGCGGCAACTGACGTCGAAGGCCGTGTCCTGCGCGCCGTCATTGGACAGATAGCGCGCCGTATGCGGCTGGCGGTTGCGCAGGCAGCCTTCGATCGCGTCGAGCATGACGGGCTGGCGCAGGATGGTGGCATGATGGCGCCCGACGATCTGCTGACCAAGCAGCGTGCGCGCCTCGGTATTGGCCTCGACGATGCGTTCGGCGGTGCTGATGGCAAGCGCCGGCAAGGGGATCGCCGCCAGCACACCGCCCAGCATCGCCTCGGGCTGGACCATGTCCTAGCCCTTTCCGGTCGCGTCAGCGACGGCGCGGGTCATCACCTCGATCAGCGCATCGGGGTCTTCGAGGCCCACCGAGATGCGGAAGAAGCCTTCGCTGATGCCAAGGGCTGCGCGGTCCTGCGCGGTGAGCGCCCGGTGCGAGGATGAGGCGGGATGCGACAGCGTCGTGCCCACATCGCCCAGCGTCGGTGCGAAACTCAGCCCTTCGGCCGCGCGGGTGAAGGCGTTCGCGGCGGCGCGGTCGCCGTCAAGTTCGAAGCTGACCATGTTGCAGCCCTGATCGCCCAGAAGCGAGGTGGCGAGCCCGTGATCGGGATGATCGGCGCGCATCGGGTAAAGGACGCGCCGCACCCCCGGCAGGCCCGCCAGCGCATCGGCCAGCTGCGCGGCCGTCGCCTGCGCGCGGTCGAAGCGCAGCGGGAAAGTCAGAAGGCCGCGTTCCGCCAGCCAGCAGTCGAAGGGGCTCGCCGTCAGCCCCATGGTGACGGAAAAGACCATGAGGCGCTGCGCGATGCCTCGATCGCGCGCGGCGACATAGCCCAGCATCACGTCGGAATGGCCCGAGAGAAGCTTGGTGATCGAATGAATCACGATGTCGGCGCCGTGGTCGAAGGGCCGGAAGGCGCGCGGCGTGGTGAAGGTGTTGTCGACGACCAGAAGCGCGCCCGTTTCCTTCGCCAGTGCCGCGAGCCCCGCCATATCGGCCACGCGCAGCGTGGGGTTCGACACGACCTCGACCAGGATCATCTTCGTCTCGGGCCGCATGGCGGCACGCATGGCGGCGATGTCGCCGGGGTCGGCGAGGCTGACGCCGATGCCAAGGCGGGGCAGATCCTCCTTCATCAGGCGCAGCGACCGGCCGTAAAGCTGGTTGCCGCCAACAACATGATCGCCGGTCTTCAGAAGACCCATCAGGACCGCGCCCACGGCGGCCATGCCCGACCCGGTCACCACCCCGCCTTCCGCGCCTTCCAGCGCGTCGACATGGGCGGCCACGACCTGCGCGTTGGGATGGCCTTCGCGGGAATAGGTGAAGCCCTGCACGCGGCCTTCATACTGGTCGTCCAGCGCATCGGGCGTGTCGCTGGCATAGACGACCGACGGCGAGAGCGGCGTGACCACCGGGCGGCTGGCGCTGCCGGGAAGCGGATAGGGCCGCATCAGCGACCCGCGCGAATTGCGCATCATTTCACCTCTGTAAGCGCGTCGCGGTAGCGGCGCATGTTGTCCTGATAATGCAGCGTGTTGGCGGTGATCCGGGCGATGGCGGCTGCGTCCAGTTCGCGCACGACGCGACCCGGGCTGCCCAT
>CAZNMV010000135.1:0-6960 GCA_964573835.1 uncultured Aestuariivita sp.
ACAAGGGAGGCGGCAAGGAGCTGCTGTCGGAATTCCGCGCTGAGGAAGGCTTCAAATCCCTCGTCGTCGGCATCGGATCTTCGGAAATCATGGCGCACGCCAACCGGCCGATCCGCACCGCCGAGGACCTCAAGGGCCTGAAGTATCGCACCGCCGGACCCTGGGCTGCCGTGATGGGCGAATATTTCGGCGCGGTGCCGACGGTCGTGCCGCCGGGCGAGATCTACACCTTGCTGGAACGCAAGGGCGTGGACGCGATTGAATGGGCGACGCCCTCGGCCAACCTGCCCGAAGGGTTCCACGAGGCAGCGCCCTACATCATCACCCCGGGCGTGCACCAGCCGACATTCGTCTGGGAAGTCGTGATGAAGACCGAGACCTGGAACGCGCTTGACGATGCGACCAAGGCCAAGCTCGAAGCGGCCGCGGAACTGACCACGCACCAGTCGCTGATCGACTTCTACGACAAGGACATGAAGGCGATGGAAGTCTTCAAGTCGAGCAAGGCCGAGGTCATCGAACTCGACCCCGCTTTCGTGGACGAGTTGAATACCGCCGGTGTCGACTGGATCACCAAGAAAGCCGCAAGCGAGAAGGCAGAAGGCCGCCCGAAAATGGCCGAGATTCTCGCCGGGTATCTCGCCTACCAGAAGCGGTGGGAAGAGCAGAGCGGCTACCTGATCCGCAACGGCGGCGAAGACTGATCTGACCGATGGGGGTGGTTATGACACGGATCCTTCTGGGGCTTGCGGACACGATTTCGCTGGTTCTGGGATACGTCGCCCAGGCGATGGTCCTGATCCTGATCGCCTCCATGATCTACGAAGTGGTGGCGCGCTACGCCTTTGGCGCGCCAACCCTCTGGGCCTTCGATGTCGCCTACATGGCCACAGGGGTTCTCTTCATTCTCGGTGCGGCGCAGGCGCTGCGCGAGGACGCGCATGTGCGCATCGATTTTCTCGCCGCGAAGCTGCCGCGCCGGGTGCGCGGCTGGGTCGACGGGATCGCCTTCCTCGTGATCCTGTGTCCGGTCTTCGGCTGGATGGCGAGTGTGGCCGGGCAACGCAGCTGGCGTGCCTGGCAGATAGGCGAGGTTGAACATGTCAGCCCATGGGCGCCGTTGATGTGGCCGTTTTACACGGCGCTGACCATCGGTCTTGCCGCATTGGCGCTGCAACTGGCTGCCGAGGGTTTGCGCGCCTTCCTCGATCCGCGCAAGGACACGTCCTTTCAGATAGAGACCTGACATGTTGACCGCTGGCTTGATGTTTCCCGCGCTGTTCGCGCTGATCCTGCTTGGCATCCCGGTGGCGTTTTCGCTGACCATCGTGGCGGTGGGGGCGGGGCTGTTCGCCTTCGGCGACGTGGCGATCAACCAGCTTTACGGGTCGTTCTATTCCGCGTCGACGAACTTCATCCTGTCCGCGGTGCCGATGTTCATTCTCATGGGGGCGCTGCTGGAACGGTCCGGCATTGCCGAACGGCTTTTTCGCGTGATGAACATGTGGCTGGGCCGGCTGCCCGGTGGCCTCGCGCTGGCCACGATCGCGATGGGCGCGATCTTCGCCGCGGCCGCCGGTGTGGTGGGCGCGGTGGAGGTGATGATCGGCATGATGGCCATCCCCGCGATGCAGAAGGCGCGCTATTCCAATACGCTCATTGCCGGGACGATCTGCGCGGGCGGATCGCTGGGCACCATGATCCCGCCCTCGGTCATCGCGGTGATGTATGCCTCACTCGCGCAATTGTCGGTGGGCAAGCTTCTGGCGGGGATGATGATCCCCGGTCTGCTGATGGTGGTGCTGTTTCTCGGATACATCGCGGTACACGGGACGCTCTACCCGGTGGAGCGCGAACCGGGCGACGCGCCCGAGGAAGACCATACGTTGAGCGAGAAGCTGCGCGCGACGGTCGTGACGCTGCTGCCGGTCTGCATTCTCATCTTCGCGGTCCTGGGGTCGATCCTCGGCGGGATTGCGTCGCCGACCGAAGCGGCGGCGGTGGGTGCGCTCGGCGCGCTGGTGCTGTGCATCTCGAACCGGCGCTTCAGCCTGCAGGTGCTGAGCGAGTCGCTGTCGATCACGGTGCGCATTTCCGCGATGATCCTGCTGATCGTGGCGGCGGGCACCATGTTCATGGGCGTGTTCGCCGCCAATCGCGGCGCGTCGCTGATCCGCGATTTCATCGAAACCGCGGGGCTGGGAACCACCGGAATGATCGTGTTCTTCCTGCTGGTGGTGTTCGTGCTCGGCTTCGTTCTCGACTGGACCGCCAACGTCCTGATCTGCGTGCCGCTCTTCACACCGTTCATCCGGTCTTCGGGCGTCGATCCGATCTGGTTCGCCACAATGGTGCTGATCGTCATCCAGACTGGATATCTGACGCCGCCGATGGCATCGTCGATCTTCTATCTCAAATCCATTGCGCCGCCCGACATGACGTACGGGCAAATGTGCCGGGGCGTGCTTCCCTTCATCGCCCTGCAGCTGACGACGCTGCTGCTGATCGTGCTCTTTCCTGCGCTGGTCACATGGCTGCCCGACCGGATCGTGGGCTTCTGACCGGGGAAGACTTTCGGCCTGGCCCAGCATACAACTTGTATTTTAAACAGTTTCTGTGTTTGCTGTCCGCACTTCGATCCGGCCGCCCAGAAGGAGGGCCGGGAATGCTATAACAGGGAGATATATTATGAAATTCAAAACATTGCTGGCGGGCATCGTCGCCGCCACTGTGACCGCGGCACCGGTGATGGCCGACAAGCTCGACGACATCATCGCGTCCGGCACGCTGCGCTGCGCCGTCGTTCTCGACTTCCCGCCGATGGGTTCGCGGGACGCGAACAACAACCCCATCGGCTTCGACGTGGATTACTGCAACGACCTCGCCAAGGCACTGGGTGTCGAAGCCGAAATCGTCGAAACCCCGTTCCCCGACCGTATCCCGGCACTGGTGTCGGGCCGCGTCGATGTCGGCGTCGCCTCGACCTCGGACACGCTGGAACGCGCCCGCACGGTCGGTTTCTCGATCCCCTATTTCGCCTTCACCTTCAACGTGCTGACCAAGGAAGGCATGGGGCTGGACACGTACGAGTCGCTTGCAGGCAAGACCGTGGGATCGGTCGCCGGCACCTACGAGGCGATCCGGCTCGAAGCGGATATCGACACCTGGGGCGGCGGCGGCAGCTTCCGCTCCTATCAGAGCCAGGCGGATGTGTTCCTGGCCCTGTCCCAGGGTCAGATCGATGCGACGGTCGTGACCTCGACCGTGGCCTCGTCCATCGTGCAGAGCGGTAAATACGACGGCCTCACCATGACCGGTGAAGCTCCCTATGATGTCGACTATGTCGGTTTGATCGCGCTGCGCCAGGAATACGGGCTGATCAACTATCTCGATCTCTTCGTGAACCAGCAGGTGCGCACCGGCCGCTATCAGGAGCTTTACCAGCAGTGGATCGGCGGAGACGCGCCGCGTCTTACGGTCGACAAGGTTTACTACTGAACCCAAGACCTGACCAGGTCGACTTCGGAGGCCCCTCGCGGGCCTCCGTTTATCTGATCTGCCCGGTGCGAGGCACGGTATGTTCGACTATACATTCCAATGGCGGCAGGCCTTGCGCGGGCTCCCCGAGATGCTCGAGGGCGCGGTCTACACGATGCAGATCGCGGTGCTGTCGATGGCCATGGGCATTGCCATCGCCGTCATCCTTGCCGTCGGTCGGAATGCCTCGTCGCGCTGGCTGAGCACGCCCGCGACCGTCTGGGTCGAGGTGGCGCGCAACACGCCTGCGCTTTTCCAGATCTACATGGCGCATTTTGGGCTTGGGTCCTTCGGGATCTACCTCAGCCCCTATGTCGCGCTGCTTGCGGGCATCACCTTCAACAATGCCGGATATCTCTGCGAAACGTTTCGCGGCGCGCTGCGGGCGATCCCGCCGACGCAGCTGCGCGCGGGCCGATCGCTGGGGATGGGCCAGGTCATGGCGTTCCGCCTGATCGTCATGCCGCAGATGTTCCGCATAGCCTTCCTGCCGACGATGAACCAGATGGTCTGGGCGATCCTGATGACGTCGCTCGGCGTCACGGTCGGCATGAACATCGACCTCACCGGCGTCACTCAGGAACTGAACGCCCGGACTTTCCGCACGTTCGAATTCTTCGCGATGGCGGCGGTCATCTATTATCTCATCACCAAGGCCGTGATGCTGGCCGCCCGCCTCGTGGCGTGGCGATTGTTCCGGTATTGAGGGGCGCGCGCGATGTTTGAAACCGATCTGTCCCTCAACGACCTGATGTTCATGGCCAAGGGCGCGGGCATGACCCTCGCGATCACGTTCTTCGCGGTGACGGGCGGGACGCTGATGGGCCTTATCTTCGGCGTGATCCGGGCGTCGGTCCGCCCGTGGATGACCCTGCCGCTGGTGTTCGTGCTCGACGTGTTCCGGTCCGTGCCGCTGCTGATCCAGCTGATCCTCGCCAACGCCTTCCAGGCCATCGCGGGTTTCGGCATATCACCTTTCACCACGTCCTGCATCGTGCTGGCGCTCTATACCTCGTCCTATTGCACGGAGATCGTGCGCGGCGCGATCGATGCGGTCCCCATGGTGACCCGCCGCGCCGCGCGGTCGCTCGGGCTGACATGGGGGCAGGACATGACGCAGATCGTCTTCCCGATGGCCCTGCGCGTGGGATTGCCGAGCTGGATCGGCCTGACGCTCGGCGTGATGAAGGACAGCGCCCTGGTGCTCTGGCTGGGCATCTTCGAACTTCTGAAGACGAGCCAGGTGCTGATCAACCGGTTGCAGGAACCGATGTTGATCCTGCTCATCACCGGCGCGATCTATTTCATGCTGAGTTTCCCCATCGCACGGCTCGGCGGACATATCGAACGCAGGTGGCAGGAAAATGATTGAGATCGAAAACGTCCATAAATCCTTCAGCGCGCTCAAGGTCCTGAAGGGGATAGATCTGACCGTCGAGAAGGGCGAGGTCGTGTCGGTGATCGGCGGATCGGGGTCCGGCAAGTCGACGCTGCTGACCTGCATAAACGGGTTGGAGCCGATCGACAGTGGCCGCATCAAGGTGGACGGGATCGAAGTGCATGCCAAGGACACCGACCTCAACAAGCTGCGCCGCCGGATCGGTATCGTGTTCCAGCAGTTCAACGCATTCCCGCACCTCACGGTGATCGAAAACGTCACGCTCGCCCTGCGCAAGGTCAAGGGCATGAACAAGCGCGATGCCGAAGAGATCGCGGTCAAGCAGCTGAGCCATGTGGGTCTGGCCGACAAGCTGAAGGTCTACCCCTCCCGCCTGTCGGGCGGGCAGCAACAGCGCATGGCGATCGCCCGCGCATTGGCCATGTCGCCCGATTACATGCTGTTCGACGAGGTCACGTCCGCGCTCGACCCGCAGCTGGTGGGCGAGGTTCTCGATACGCTCAAGATGCTCGCGAACGAAGGCATGACGATGATCTGCGTCACCCACGAGATGGGGTTCGCACGCGACGTGTCGAACCGTGTGGCGTTTTTCGACCAGGGCGTGATGGCCGAGATCGGCCCGCCGTCCCAGATCTTCGGCAACCCCCAGAACGAGGCGACCCGCAAGTTCCTCGCGAGCGTTCGGTAATGACCGGCATCGTCGTCGTCGGCGCGGGAGTGGTGGGTCTGTCCATCGCGCTCGAGGCGCAGGCGCGTGGGCTGTCGGTCCGGGTGGTGGATCGCAAGGGCCCGGCGGCAGAGGCTTCGGCGGGCAACGCGGGCGCGTTCGCGTTTTCAGACATCCTGCCCCTGGCGTCGCCCGGCATTCTGCGGCAGGCGCCGAAATGGCTGCTCGACCCGCTTGGGCCGCTCAGCGTACCGGTCGCCTACATGCCGCGCCTTGCGCCATGGATGTGGCGGTTCTGGTGGGCCAGCCGCCCGGCACAGGTGGCGGCCTCCACGCGCGCGCAATCGGCGATGATGCGGCTTGGCGCTGCAACGCTCGGGCCCTTCCTCGAACGCGCGGGGCTTGCCAGCATGCTGCGGCGCGAGGGACAGTTGCAGGTCTACGAAGGCGCAGCCGAGTTTGCGGCCTCGATGCCCGGCTGGGAGGCTCGGGCTGCCGAAGGCGTCGATTTCCGCCACCTGCAGGGCGACGAGATCGCCGACGTGCAGCCGGGGCTTTCGCCGCGGTTCACCCATGCGGCGTTTACCCCCGGCTGGTATACCATCGACGATCCACGGGCGTATACGCTGGCCCTTGCCGACAGGCTGCGCGCGCAGGGGGGCGAGATCGTGATCGCCAACGCGACCGCGCTGACCCAAGACGGCGTCGCCACCTCTGCCGGGGACATGACCGGCACCGTCGTGATCGCGGCCGGGGCGTGGTCGCACCTTCTGACCGGCACCGCCGGGGTGCGCATCCCCCTGGAAACCGAGCGCGGCTACAACACCACGCTGCCCGGCAATGCCTTCGACCTGCGCCAGCACATCACCTTCAGCGCGCATGGCTTTGTCGCCTCGCGCCTGGCGTCAGGCCTGAGGATCGGCGGTGCGGTGGAACTTGGTGGACTGGACCGTCCGCCCAACATGGCGCGGGCCGACGCGATGCTGAAGAAGGCAAGGGCATTCATGCCCGGCCTCGACACCAGCGGCGGCACCCAGTGGATGGGCTTCCGTCCGTCGCTGCCCGACAGTCTGCCCGCGATCGGCCCGCTTCCGGGGCGCGACAACGTCATCTGCGCCTTCGGGCACGGGCACCTCGGTCTCACGCAATCGACGGCGACGGCGCGCATCGTGGCGGATCTCTTGACCGGGCAGGACCCCGGAATGGATCTGACGCCGTTTTCCCCTGCGCGGTTCGGAAGGGCCATGTGATGCAACACACGTTTCCCTGCATCGACGGACATACCTGCGGCAATCCCGTGCGGGTGGTCACCGGCGGCGCGCCGCTTCTTGCCGGCGCGCCCATGCTGGGCCAGGGG
>CAZNMV010000135.1:6970-8057 GCA_964573835.1 uncultured Aestuariivita sp.
CGACCATGCTGGAAAAGCGTGCGCATTTTCTGGCCGAGTACGACTGGATCCGTACCGGACTGATGTTCGAGCCGCGCGGCCATGACCAGATGTCGGGCGCGATCCTTTATCCGCCCACGCGCGGGGATTGCGACATCGCGGTGCTCTTCATCGAAACCTCGGGCTGTCTGCCGATGTGCGGGCATGGCACGATCGGCACCGTCACCATCGCGCTGGAAAACGGGCTGGTCCGGCCCGCGACACCGGGGATCCTGCGGATCGACACGCCTGCAGGCCGCGTGGATGTCACCTACCGGCAGGAGGGGCGCTTCATCGAGGAAGTGCGCATCACGAATGTCCCCGCGTTCCTGCATTCCGAAGGGCTGACGGCCGAGGTCGCCGGGCTGGGCGAGGTGACCGTCGATGTCGCCTATGGCGGGAATTTCTACGCCATCGTCGATCCGCAGGACGCGTTTCGCGACATGGCGGATTTCACCGCCTCCGAGTTGATCGGCTTCAGCCCGAAACTGCGCGCCGCGCTCAGCGCCAAGTATGATTTCACCCATCCCGATCATCCCGCGATCCGGGGGCTGAGCCATATCCTCTGGACGGGCGCGCCCCGCGATCCGGCCGCTCATGCGCGCAACGCGGTGTTCTATGGCGACAAGGCGATCGACCGGTCGCCCTGCGGCACCGGAACCTCGGCGCGGATGGCGCAATGGGTGGCGAAGGGGCGGCTGAAGCAGGGCGATGCCTTCGTGCACGAATCGATCATCGGATCGCTCTTTCACGGACGGGTCGAGGCCATGACCGAGGTCGCGGGCCGCCCCGCCATCGTGCCGTCGCTGGCCGGATGGGCGCGGGTGACCGGCTTCAACACGATTTTCATCGACGACCGCGACCCGTTCGCACATGGCTTCGTCGTCAACTGAAGGAGATATCGATTGGCTCGGATCATCGTTCCCGGCACTGCAGACGGCCCGGTGCTCGCCTTTTCCGAAGGGCTGAGTTTCTGGGGCGGCGTTGACGCGGCCACGGGCCGGGTGATCGACGCGCATCACCCGTTCTGCGGCGAAACGCTGGCCGGCAAGGTGCTCATGATGCCGAC